>JANNNM010000558.1:0-1031 GCA_031398535.1 Betaproteobacteria bacterium
GAAGAGATCCGCAATGCGCTGGCACAACAGGCCGCGCATCCGGTGCGCTGGACGGCGACGATGCAGGCGATGGGCGCGCAGGGCATCACGCATGTGGTCGAATGCGGTCCGGGCAAGGTGCTGGCGGGACTGGCGAAGCGCAGCATCGACAGCGCCCAAACATATTCGCTGACCGACGGCGAGGCACTGGCTGCCACGCTGGCCGAGCTTGCGGCGGCCTGAAGGAATCCACGATGACCACGACGCTACCGCTGTCCGGACAACTCGCGCTCGTCACCGGCGCCACGCGCGGCATCGGCCTCGCCATCGCCTTGCGCCTTGCCTCCGACGGCGCCACGGTGGTGGGCACGGCAACGACGGACGAGGGCGCGGCGAAGATCGATGCCGCGTTGCGCGCAGCCGGCAATGCCGGCATGGGCGTGAAACTCGACGTCACCGATGCCGCCGCCACGGAATCCGTGCTGGCCGCGATCGAAGCGAAGCACGGCGCCATCGGCATCCTCGTCAACAACGCCGGCATCACCCGCGACAACCTGTTGCTGCGGATGAAGGACGACGAGTGGGACGCGATCATGGCGACCAACTTGAAACCCGCCTATCGCCTCGCCAAGGCGGTGTTGCGCGGCATGACGAAAGCGCGCACCGGACGCATCATCCAGATCGGCAGCGTGGTGGGGTCGAGCGGCAATCCGGGGCAGGTGAATTACGCCGCCGCCAAGGCCGCGCTGATCGGCTTCACCAAGTCGCTGGCGCAGGAAGTGGGCAGCCGCAACATCACCGTCAATTGTGTGGCGCCGGGCTTCATCGACACCGACATGACGAAAGCACTGCCGGACGCCGCGCGCGAAATGTTGGTGGGACGCATTCCGCTGGGCCGGTTGGGCGCGCCGGAGGACATTGCAAACGCGGTGGCCTACCTGGCGAGCGCGGGCGCCGGTTACGTGACGGGCGCCACGCTGCATGTGAACGGCGGCATGTACATGGTGTGAACGCATCGATGTGAAGGGGGAGGCCTCGAGACGGGGCCCGGC
>JANNNM010000594.1:0-2733 GCA_031398535.1 Betaproteobacteria bacterium
CAGGTTCAACTTGAAAGATTGTTGCAATTGTCAGCTGCAAACCAAGTTGAGCCTGACCCCTTAAATTATTTGAGCCTGGCCCCTTTGTTGCGGGCTTGTGACGCTTCTAGCCGCGCCAGGAGCGGAACGCGCGATACCCCATCATGCCAAGCGACGCATAGCGCATCACGCGCCGCATCTTGCCCACGCCCAGCACCGGAATCGCCACCATCAGCAGCTTCGAGGCGATGCCGAAGGCCCTGGAACCTGGCGTGCTGGGCTTGCGCGGTGGCGACACGACGCTCTTGACGTCGTGCCACGCCAGCATGGCCTGCATCCGCTGCAGGTCGGCTTCCACCATCAGCCGGGCCTTGCGGTCCGCCAGTTCGCGGGCGTTGCTCAATGGAATACCCTCCGCACGGTCGCGCTGCGGGGCAATTCGCCCTTGGGGCGGCCCGGCGAGCTCATGGATTAGGCCGCCGTTTGGACAACCGTGCCAGCGCCGCGCGATCCTTCTCGAGCTCCGCCAGCGAAGCCGCAAACGGCGACGGCGCCGAGCGCGTGACCTCGGAACGCCACCAGAACAGCGCCGCGCCGGCCACGGCGAACACCACGATCACGCCGATGATGGCCGCGAAGCGATGCGTATCCCAGTACCACGCGACCACGCCCAGCGCGACGAACAGCACCGCGAAGAGCACGCACCCCAGGCCGGCGATCATCAGCGCCAGCTGCTGGCCGAGACGCGAGCGTTCCTCCGCGTACTCGACCGAGGCCAGCTCGATCCGCGTACGGACCGAGCCGACCAGCGCCGCCAGCAGTGACGCGACCGACGCGCGCAGCGGCGGGCGGCCCGCGTCGGTTTCGCCTGGTTCGGTCATGACATGACTCGCGAGGGTGCCCTCAGCGGCGATTCATCAGCATGCCCACCGCCAGGCCGATGCCGGCGGCAATGCCGATCGCCTGCCACGGATGGTCGTGCACATAGTCGTCGGTGACGCGCGCGGCCTGCTTGGCGCGGTCGACGGCGGCGCCTTCCAGTTCCTGCAGCTTCAGCTTGGCGGACAGGAGCCGCGCTTCCACCTGCGAGCGCAGGTCGCGCGCCTTGTCACCGGTTTCGCGGGATGCCTTGTCGAGCAGCGACTCGGCTTCGGACAGGACGGACGAGAATTCGTCGACGAGTTTGTCGCGGGCACTTTCGGACATGGTCAACTCCATTGGCAGGTAAGGGGGTTCAGGCAGCAGGCGACCTGGACGGGCATTATAGCCACGCCCGGGGGCCAACCTGCACTAAGCGCCTCCGTCGCCCCCGCCGCCCGCGCCGTCCGGCCCTGGCGCCCTTCATCCCCTGCCTATTGACGTCCGCCCCCCATGGCCTCATCTTTCGCGCCACGGACGCCGACGTGCGGCGAGTCTGATGAATCCGGAGTCAAGTCGTGGCCGATTACCCTGCACCGCAATCCGCATCTGCCGGTTCCACCGCGCCGATCACCGCGGGCGTGCTCGCGTACGCGCTGTTTGCCATCGCAGCCATCACGACGATCATCACGGCGGGCTTTGCGTTCACGATGCCGCTCTTCTGCATCTTCGGCATCGTCGGCGTGATCGTCTGCTACGTGAAGCGTGACGATGCCGCAGGCACGTGGGTCGCCTCGCACTTCACGTGGCTGATCCGCACTTTCTGGTGGTCCTTCCTGTGGGCGGTCATCGCCACGATCATCATCTTCACGCTGGGCCTCATCCTGATCGGCATCCCGATCGCCTTCGCCATCTGGTTCTTCAATGGCATCTGGGTGATCTACCGTGTCGTGAAGGGCTACCTGCTGTTCAAGGACAGCCGCCCGATCCCGGGCGTCTAGACAGCAGGACCGCGCTGCAACGGGTGAACGGTGCAGCGCGGGGTCCCAGGCTGCCGCCTCCCGGTAGACCCAATGCACCAGCGCGTCCAGCGCCGGCGCGCCCCGCGCGGCGGCCGGGTGGTTGATCATCGCCACCACGGTGAAGCGCCGGCCCTCGGCGTCGATCACATAGCCCGCCAGCGCGCGCACGCCTTCGAGCGAGCCGGTCTTCAGGAACGCCTGGCCCGACACCGAACCGTTCTGGAACCGGCGCTGCAGCGTGCCGTCGAGCGCTGCCACGGCCAGCGAACTCACGAACTCCTCGCGCACCGGGCTGGCGTCTGCCGCCATCAGCAGCCGCGACAGGCCCGCCGCGGTGATCCGTTCGTGGCGCGACAACCCGGAGCCGTTCTCGATCACGAGCCCCGGCAGCGCCAGCTTCTTTTCCTGCAGCCACTTCTGCACGACGTCGGTGGCCAGTGCCACGGTGGCCGGCGGCGGATGGCGCGTGGTGGCCAGCGTGAGGAAGATCTGCCGTGCCATCACGTTGTTGGACAGCTTGTTCACATCCCGCACGATGTCGTAGAGCGGTGCGGACTCCATCACCGCGAATGGTGTGGCATTGCGCGGCGCGCGGCCATCGCGGACACCACCTTTGAACTCGCCGCCTGCCGCGCGGAAGTAGGTGCCGAACATCCCGTGCACGAAGTTCGGGTGGTCAAGCAGGCTGACATACCAGTCGCGCTCCCCGCACTGGCGCGAGTAGCGGCCGGGGAACGCGGCCGACGCTGCGTCCGCGCCATTGGCGAAGCTGGCGCCGATCGTCGCGCGCCAGTCGCCGCAATCGCCGTTCGACAGCTGCGGCGTGGCCGTGATGGCAATCTCCGCCAGCGGCGGGTCGAGCACCACCGGCACG
>JANNNM010000621.1:0-16125 GCA_031398535.1 Betaproteobacteria bacterium
GTCACCTCGATGCTGCGCAAGGGCGGCGAACCGCTGATCCGCAAGGGTGTCGATCTCGCGATGCGGATGCTCGGCCGCCAGTTCGTCACCGGCCGCACGATCGAGGAGGCGCTCGCCAATGCGCGCGACCGCGAGGCCCGCGGCTACCGGTTCTCGTTCGACATGCTGGGCGAGGCCGCGCTCACGGCCGCCGATGCCGACCGCTATCACGCCGCCTACGTGAATGCGATCCACGCGATCGGCGCGGCGGCGGCAAGTGCCGGCGCCATCGCCGGCCCGGGCATCTCGATCAAGCTCTCCGCGCTGCATCCGCCCTACACGGCGCTGCAGCGCACGCGCGTGATGCAGGAGTTGTTGCCGCGCGTCGCGGCGCTGGCGGCGCTGGCCCGCGGCTACCGGATCGGCCTCAACATCGACGCGGAGGAAGCGGATCGCCTCGAACTCTCGCTCGACATCTTCGCCGCACTCGCCGCCGACCCCGCGCTGGCCGGTTGGGACGGCCTCGGTTTCGTCGTGCAGGCGTACCAGCGCCGCGCGCGCGACGTGATCGATTGGATCGTGGCGCTGGCGCGCCTGCACCAGCGACGGCTGATGGTGCGTCTCGTCAAGGGCGCGTACTGGGATACCGAGATCAAGCGCGCGCAGGTGGATGGACTTGCCGACTATCCGGTATTCACGCGCAAGGTGCACACCGATGTGTCGTACCTCGCCTGCGCGCGCGCGATGCTGGCCGCGCCGGACGCGATCTATCCACAGTTCGCGAGCCACAACGCCTTCACGATCGCGGCCATCCACACGCTGGCCGGCGATGCCACCTACGAATTCCAGTGCCTGCACGGCATGGGCGAATCGGTCTACGACCAGATCGTCGGCGCCGGCGCGCTGCACCGGCCGTGCCGCATCTATGCGCCGGTGGGCTCGCACGAGACCCTGCTGGCCTACCTCGTCCGCCGGTTGCTGGAAAACGGCGCCAACTCCTCGTTCGTCAACCGGATCGTCGATCCGGCCGTCGACATCGCGGACCTCGTGCACGACCACGTGGCCCGTGCGCACGTCACGGGCGGTGCGTCCCATCCGCGGATCCCGCTGCCGCCGGATCTCTTTGCCGACCGGCGGAATTCGCTCGGCATGGACTGCGCCGACGACGCCGTGCTGGCCGTACTTTCGCACGCGGTCAATGCAGCGCAGGCCGAGCAGCGTGTCGCCCCCATGCTGGCGTTGCCGCTGCCCTCCCACGCGCGCGAAGCGATGACGATCCGCAATCCGGCCGACAAGGCGGACGTCATCGGCGTCGTCGCGGCGGCAAGCGTCGCGGATGCCGCAGTGGCGGTGGGCGCGGCGGCGGCAAGCGGATGGGCCTCGATACCCGCGGGCGAACGGGCCGGGGTGCTCGAACGGGCGGCGGACGCCCTGGAAGCCGAACGCCTCGCCTTCATCGCGTTGCTGGTCCGCGAAGCCGGCAAGACGATGCCCAACGCGGTCGGTGAAGTGCGCGAAGCCGTGGACTTCTGCCGCTACTACGCGGAGCAGGCGCGGCGCGAACTCGGCAGCCGCGCGGCGCTGGGACCGATGGTGTGCATCGCGCCGTGGAATTTTCCGTTAGCGATCTTCATGGGCCAGGCCGTCGCGGCGCTTGCCGCTGGCAATCCGGTTCTCGCGAAGCCGGCCGAGCAGACGCCCTGCCTCGCCGCGGCGGTCGTCGCGCTGCTGCATCGCGCCGGGATCCCGGTGGACGCCTTGCAATTGCTGCCCGGCCGCGGCGAGGTCGTCGGCGCCGCGCTGGTCGCCGATCCGCGCATCGCCGGCGTGCTCTTCACCGGCTCCACTGCCGTGGCGCAGTCGATCAACCGCACGCTGGCGTTGCGCGACGATGCGCCGCTGCTGGTGGCGGAGACCGGCGGCATCAACGCGATGATCGTCGACAGTTCGTCGCTGCCCGAGCAGGTCGTGCAGGACGCGCTGACTTCGGCCTTCGACAGTGCCGGCCAGCGGTGTTCCGCATTGCGGCTTTTATGCGTGCAGGAGGACATTGCCGATGCGGTCGTGCCGATGTTGCGCGGTGCGATGGACGAATTGGCGGTGGGCGATCCGCGGCGGCTTGCCACCGACATCGGTCCCGTCATCGACGCCGAGGCACAGGCGGCGCTGGCGGCGCATGTCGAGCAGATGCGCGCGGCCGGGGCGCGGGTTCATCAACGCGCGTTGCCGGCGGCAGCCGCTGCCGGCACGTGGTTTCCCCTCACGCTGATCGAACTCGCCGATCCTGCGCAGCTGACGCGCGAAGTCTTCGGACCGGTGCTGCACGTGGTGCGCTACCGCGAGGATGAATTGGACAAGCTCATCCGCGCGATCAACGCGCCCGGCTACGGCCTGACACACGGGATCCAGACGCGGATCGACGAGACGGTGGCGTTCATCGGCGCGCGGGTGCGCGCCGGCAATGTCTACGTCAATCGCAACATCGTCGGCGCGGTTGTCGGCGTGCAGCCGTTCGGCGGCGACGGATTGTCGGGTACCGGCCCCAAGGCCGGCGGCCCGCACTACCTGCTCCGGCTGGTGCGCGGCGGCGACACGATCACCGCCGCCGCGCTGGACGCGGCCGTCGCCCTCCCCGGGCCTACCGGCGAGACCAACACCCTGGCGTTGCTGCCGCGCGGGCGCGTCGCGTGCATGGCCGCCGAGGCGTCTGCACTGGAGGCGCAGGTGCAGCTGGCGCTGTCGTTTGGCAACACGGCGCTGGTGGCGGCATCGCCCACGGGGCAGCGCGTTGCCGCGCGTCGTGGCGCGCAGTGCGAGGCCATCGACGACCCGCTGGCGGCGCGTCCCGATGCCGTGCTGTTCGACGGCGCCACCGGCGATGCCCGCGCCATCCGCATACGGCTCGCCGCGCAGGACGGCCCGCTGGTGCCGCTGCTCGTCGCGCGCCACGGTGTCTACGACACCGCGGGGCTCGTGCGCGAACGCACGCTGACGGTCAACACCACCGCCTCCGGCGGCAACGCGTCCTTGCTGTCCCTCACCGAGACCACGCTGTGAAGAAACTCGACGCCATCGATGTCGCCATCCTCGACGCGCTGCAACGCGACGGACGCCTGCCCAACGTCGCGCTGGCGAAGGAAGTGAGCCTGAGCCCCACCCCCTGCGCCGAACGCGTGAAGGCGCTCGAGGCTGCCGGGATCATCGACGGCTATCACGCGCACGTCAGCGCCGAGGCGCTGGGCCTCGGCCTCCTCGTCTTCATCGAGATCGCGATCGATCGCACGTCCGAGGACGCCTTCGGCCCGTTCCGCGCGGCGATGCTGGCGATCGTCGAGGTGGAGGAGTGCCACATGGTGGCCGGCGGCTTCGATTACCTGCTGAAGGTGCGGGTGCCCGACATGGCCGCGTACCGGCGCTTCCTGGGCGACGTGCTCTCCAAGGTGGCCGGCATCCGTGAGACGCACACCTACGCGGTGATGGAGTGCGTCAAGGACGCGCGCAGCGTCGACCTGTCGCACTTGAAAATGGGGTCATGAAAATGGGGTCAGGTTCGAATTGATCGCGAGAGATAGCGGCCAGGAGATGCCTGCCGCGCGATCAATTCGAGCCTGACCCCATTTTCATGCAGGCCTCGCCTACGAAATCGCGGCGGCCGATTTCGCCCGTTCGCGCAGCAGGAATTTCTGGATCTTGCCGGTGGAGGTCTTCGGCAGCACGTCGAACACCACCTTCTTCGGCACCTTGAAGCGTGCCAACAGGCCGCGGCAATGCGCGATGATCTCGTCCTCCGTCGCGACGGCCCCGGGCTTCAGCTCGACGAACGCACACGGTGTCTCGCCCCACTTCGCGTCCGGCTGCGCGACCACGGCAGCCGCCACGACGGCGGGATGCCGATACAGCGCATCTTCCACCTCCAGCGAACTGATGTTCTCGCCACCCGAGATGATCACGTCCTTGCTGCGGTCCTTGATCTTCACGTAGCCGTCGGGTTGCAGCACCGCCAGGTCGCCCGAATGGAACCACCCGCCGGCGAAGGCTTCCGCCGTGGCGGCCGGATTCTTGAGGTAGCCCTTCATCGTGATGTTGCCGCGGAACATGATCTCGCCCATCGTCTCGCCGTCGGCGGGCACCTCGCGCATCGTCTCCGGGTCCATCACCGTCATGCCGTCCTGCATCGTGTTGCGCACGCCCTGCCGGCCGTTGCGTTCGGTGCGGGCGCCGATGTCGAGACTCGCCCATGCGTCCTGCTTGGCGCAAATCGTCGCCGGGCCATAGGTTTCCGTCAGTCCGTACACGTGCGTGATATCGAAGCCGAGGCGCTCCATGCCTTCGATCATCGCCGCCGGCGGGGCCGCGGCCGCCACCAGTCCGGACACGTGATGCGTGATGCCCTGCTTCACCGAATCCGGTGCATTGATCAGCAGTGAATGCACGATCGGCGCGCCGCAATAGGGGGTGACGCGATGCGCGCGGATCGCGTCGAAGATCGCCGCGGCCTCGACCCGGCGCAGGCACACGCTGGTGCCGGCATTGGCGGCCATCGTCCAGGGGAAGCACCAGCCGTTGCAGTGGAACATCGGCAGCGTCCACAGGTACACGGAGTGCCGCGGCATGCCCCAGTCGACGATGTTGGCGATGGCATTGAGGTACGCGCCGCGATGGTGATAGACCACCCCCTTCGGGTTGCCGGTGGTGCCCGACGTGTAGTTGAGGGAGATCGCGTCCCATTCATCCGGCGGCGGCTGCCAGTCGTAGGCAGGGTCGCCTTCCGCCAGCAGCGCCTCGTAATCAGAATCGCCCAGCAATTCGCCGCCGGGTCCCAGCACATCGACGATGTCGATCACCAGCGGTCGTCGTTTCACCAGCACCAGCGCCGCGTTCATCACCGGCGAGAACTCGGTGTCGGTCAGCAACACCTTCGCCTCGCCGTGATCGAGCATGAACGCCAGGGCTTCGGCATCGAGCCGCGTGTTGAGCGTGTTGAGCACGGCACCCAGCATCGGAATGCCGAAGTGCGCCTCGATCATCTCCGGCGTGTTGGCGAGCATCGCGGCCACGGTGTCGCCCCGACCCACGCCACGCCGCTCGAGCGCGCTGGCCAGCCGACGGGAACGCTGGTCGGTCTCGCGCCACGTCATGCGTCGCTCGCCATGGATGATGGCGACACGGTCGGGCCAGATGCTGGCCGTGCGTGCCAGCAGCGACAATGGCGTGAGTGGCGCGAAATTGGCGGGATTGCGGTCAAGCCCCTCGGCAAAGGCATTCATCAGCGATCTCCTCCGGAACTTCTTCTTGTGGCGGCCATCCTAGCAAATGAGGATTCGTCTGCTTGTCCTCCGGTGCCGATTTAGCTACCCTCGCCGCAACCTTCCATCTTCCTGCAGCCATGGGTCATCGACTTTCCAAGATCGTCACGCGCACGGGCGACGCCGGTACCACCGGCCTCGGCGACGGCTCGCGCGTGGCCAAGGACTCGCCGCGCATCGAGGCCATCGGCACGGTCGACGAATTGAACTCGACCATCGGCCTCTTGCTGTCCGAGCCGCTCCCGGCGGACATCGCGACCACGATGCTCACCGTGCAGCACGATCTCTTCGACCTGGGCGGCGAGCTGTCGATCCCGGGCGCGGCGATGGTCACGCCCGCGCAGATCGACTTCCTCGAAGCCGAGGTCGAACGCCTCAACGCCGTGCTGCCGCCACTGAAGGAATTCATCCTGCCCGGCGGCACGCGCGCCGCGGCGCTGGCCCACGTGGCGCGCACCGTATGCCGCCGCGCCGAGCGCGCGCTGATCCGCGCAGCCGAGCACAGCGCCGTCACCGACCACGCGCGCGTGTATCTGAACCGCCTGTCGGACCTGCTGTTCGTGCTGGCGCGCGCCGTCAACCGGGCCGCCGGTACCCCGGACGTGCTGTGGCAGAAGGGCCGCGCGCGCGGCTGATCCCCCATGGCAGTCGCCCCTCCCACCGAGAAAAGCCAGCGCCTGACGGCGCTGCTGTCGCGGGTCGCCCTGGGCGACCAGGCGGCCTTCGGGGAGTTCTACGAAAAGACGTCATCGCATCTATACGGCGTCGCGCTGCGTATCTTGCGAGACCCGTCGGCTGCCGAGGAGATCCTGCAGGAGGCCTACGTCAATGTCTGGCACCACGCCGGCTCCTATGAAGCCGCCAAGAGCCAGCCGCTGACCTGGCTGACCACGATTGTCCGCAATCGTTGCCTTGATCAGTTGCGCCGGCGGGAACTGGATACGGTCACGCTTACCAACGACGACGACGATGACGCCCCTGCCTACGACCCGCCTTCCGATGCCCCGTCGCCCGTCGCCATGCTGATGGCCGGCGCCGAGGCGCGCTCGGTCCGCGATTGCGTCGACACGCTGGACGCCGGGCCCAAGCAGGCCATCGCGCTCGCGTTCTATCACGGCATGTCGCACTCCGAACTGGCTGAACAACTCCGCGAACCGCTCGGGACGGTCAAGTCCTGGGTCCGCCGCGGCCTGGACAAGCTGAAGACCTGCCTCGACCGCGCCGGCTACGCCCGCTCCGAATGAACCTCTCTCGCCCCGACCGTCCGGAACGCCTCGACCTGCTCGCCGCACAGTACGCACTCGGCACGCTGCCGGCGCGCGCGCGGATGCGGCTCGCCCGGATGGCGCAGACCGATACGGTCGTGGCCGGGGCCATCCGCAGTTGGGAGCACCGGTTGTCGCCGCTGGCGGAGAGCGGGCCGCCCGTCACCCCGTCGCCGCGGCTGTGGAAAGTCATCGCGCTGCGGCTCGGCCTCGAACCCGTGCGCAACGCCGTGCCCACCCCGTGGTGGAACCGTGTCGCCTTCTGGCGTGGCCTAGCCCTGGCGAGCTTCGTGGCGGTGTTCGCGCTGGGCATCACGATGCTGGCGGAAAAGCCGGCGGTCCCGGAGCAAGCCATCGTCGCCGTGCTGGCCGGCCAGGATGCGAGGCCCGCGCTGATCGCCTCGGTCGGCCGGTCCGACCGCATCCTGACGGTCAAGGCGGTCGACGCCGCCGCTGCCGTCCCGCCGGACAAGGCGCTTGAACTGTGGATGCTGCCCAATGGCCAGCCGCCGCGTTCGCTCGGCGTGCTGCCGCGCGGCGCCGTGGCCCGGATCACGCTGCCCAACCTGCCTGAAGTTGCGTTCGCCAACGTGCCGGCGCTGGCCGTCAGCCTCGAAGCCGCCGGCGGCTCCACGACCGGCGCGCCGCAAGGCCCGGTGCTCTATTCCGGCAAACTCGAGCGCATGTACTGAACGCGCCCATCCCACGGCGATGGAAGGTCGGCCGCCGGCCCGCACTCGCGGCGCCTGACGCCTTGACCTTCCCGGGTCGGATCCATCCCTCGCCATGAAAATCCCCAAACGACTCCAACCGCTGCTCGAGGATGGCCTCATCGACAGCGTCGTCCGCCAGTTGATGAGCGGCAAGGAAGCGATGGTCTTCGTCGTCCGCAGCGGCGACGAGACGCGCTGCGCCAAGGTCTACAAGGAAGCCAACAAGCGGGCGTTCCGGCAGGCGGTCGACTACACGGAAAATCGCAAGACCAAGAACACGCGGCAGGCGCGCGCGATGGCGAAGGGCACGCGCTTCGGGCGCAAGTCCCAGGAAGAGGCCTGGCAGAGCGCCGAGGTCGACGCGCTGTACCGGCTGGCCGCGGCAGGCGTAAGGGTACCCAACCCCTACAACTTCCACGAAGGCGTGCTGCTGATGGAACTGGTGGCCGATGAGTTCGGCGAGGCCGCGCCCCGGTTGAACGACCTCGACTTCACGCCGGAAGTGGCGCGCGCGCACCACCACAGCCTGATCCGCGAAGTGGTGCGGATGCTGTGCGCGGGCGTCATCCATGGCGACCTCTCGGAATTCAACATCCTGGTCGGCGCCGACGGCCCGGTGATCATCGACCTGCCCCAGGCGGTGGACGCGGCGGGCAACAACCACGCCGCGCGGATGCTGGAGCGCGACGTGGCCAACCTGCGCAACTACTTCGGCCGTTTCGCACCCGAGCTTCTCGCCACGAGTTACGGCAAGGAAATCTGGGCACTCTATGAAGCCGGCGCGCTGTTGCCGGACACACCCCTCACCGGCACCTTCACGCGTGTCGAGAAGGCGGTGGACCTGGAGGCCGTGATGCAGGAGATCGAGGACGCGCGCTTCGAGGATGCGGCGCGCAAGCTGCGGATGCAGGACGCGAACTGAAGCGCCGTTCCGGCGCGCGCCATGGCGCCTACGGAATCGCGCAGAACACGTTGCCTTCCAGCAACCAGCCGCGACCGGTCAACACGCGGACCTCGCTGCGGCTCGTCACATACCGGTGGCCCGCCTGCCCGCCCATGCCGTTGTTATAGAGCCGCGCCACGGGGATGCGATCCGCGCCGCATTCGCCCGCCACCGGCACGTCGGCGTTGAACGCCAGCGACTCGAAGGTCCAGAATTTGTCATTGCGGACCTTGGCGCATTCCGCCGGGTCGATCGTGTAGAAGTGCGAGTTGGGCCCGATGCCGGGCGTCCCGAAGAACCGGCACGCCGCGAGGCCGCGGGGATCGCCGGCCGGACGGACCTTGAAGTTGAATTTCGTGCGCGACCAGCCGGGGACGATGACACCTGCATCGAGCATCGTGGCTTCATCGCTTTCCGCCGTGATGAAGTAGTGGTCGAGCGCGTCGTTGTGGAACTCGACGACGATCCGCTCGCCGACCCGCGCGGCCGTGGGCGCCATGTAGTCGATACGCAGCACGTCGTCGCCGCCGCCGGCGACTGACGTCATCGTCGCGCTGGTGGCGCGGGTGGCGGCATCGCCCGAGAGTTGCCCGGCCAGGAACACCAGCGACCAGGTGAAGATGTCCTGCGTGAACGCTGTCGCAAAGCCGTGCTCGACGCCAGTCAGTGCCACAAGCTGGCGCGTGGAATCGAGCCGTTCGAAGCCCTGCTCCGTCGCGCCGATCGGCGCCGTCGTGTCCGCCGTGCCGCTGATCGCGAGGAACGGCAGCGTGACGCCCTTCAGGCCGTCGTTGTCGCGGCCGAACGCCGGAAACTGTTCGATGCCGAAGTAAGGCACATAGCCTACCGCCGCCGTGAGGCGCGTATCCAGCGTGACCTGCTTCGACGACTGCCCCACCGTCGTCGTGAGCTGCGCGCCGGCCATCAGCAGCAGCGATTCGCCGCCCAGACTGGCGCCGAACCCCCCCACGCGGGCAGGATCGACGTGCGCCGCAAAGTGCGGATGCGCCAACACGGCATCGAGTGCCTTCGACAGCGACAGCGGCCGCACCGCCTGCATCGCGACAAAGTCCTTGATGTGCAGCAACGCGTAGATCTGGTCTTCGAAATCCTCGAGCTTGACGTTCGCGTAGCGGCTGTCGCCGTGGAACGGCGCGACGACGACATAACCCCAGCTCGCGAAGGTGCGCAGCGCGCTGGTGTAGTCATCCGAGATGGGGCTGCCGATCAGTCCGTGGGAGAAGAGCAACACGGGATACCTGGCATTCGCGTCCGCAAAGATCGGCGCATCCGCGCCGCGCTGCATGTGCGGCACCACCGCGCCGGTGGGCAGCGGATAGTCGGCATAGGGATTGGCGGCGGTGGTCGGGTAGCAGACCAGCACGACGTAGGGCTTCGATTGCCTGGCGTAGTTGCCGTAGAGCCCGCCGTCGTCGGGGATCGGCAGATCCACGACCAGCGCGTTGGCGGGGTCCGCCAGCAGGTCCGTGATGTAGCGCGACGTGCCGCCGTCCGGCGTGCCTTCCCAGAAATCCTGCGCGTTCTGGCCGGCGGGCACGCGCGAGAAATCCTGCGCGAGGTTGTTGCAGCCGACGGCATGGGGCCCGGGCGGCAACGGCGCGATTGCCGCGGCAAAGGCGGTGGGCGCAGCCAACGCAGCGACCAGGGCTGCGATGCGCGCTACTTGAACCGTCAATGACGGCAGTGAATTGAATCGTTGCATCGGGCTGCTCCTTGCGAATGGCCCGAGCGTACTACGCATTTTCAGGTGCCCTTCCTTACGGGCACGCACTGCCCTCGGGCCCTCAGCGTGACGGCAGCGGCTTCAGTCGAAAACCATCGGGCTGGTCTTCCATTTCCCAGCCCGCAGCGGCGATTTCACCGCGCAACCGGTCGGCCTCGGCCCATTGCCTCGTCTTGCGCGCCAGCGCGCGGGCGTCGGCCAGTGCCTGGACTGCCGTCGGCACCGTCTCCACCTTGGGCACCCACGTGGCGAGACCCAGGCCCAGAACATCGTCGAAGCGCAGCAGCGTGGCGCGAGAAACGGCCAGATCGACGATGTCGCCGCGAAGAACTTCCCATGCAACAGATAGTGCGCGTGGGAGATTAAGGTCGTTATTGATGTGACTTTCGAACTTCGCCAAAAACTCCGGATCCGCCACCGCGTCGGCCCTGCTGGGCAGAGCAAACACGCCGTTGCGCATCCGGTCGAGCGCGGTGGCCGCGGCATCCATCGCCTCCCACGAGAAGCTCATCTGCGTGCGGTAATGCGCCGTCAGGCACAGGTAGCGATAGACGAGAGGATCGTAGCCGCGCTCCAGCAGCGACTGCACGCGCAGGAATTCTCCGGCCGACTTGGCCATCTTGCTGTCGTTGAGCAGCAGGAAGTAGCCGTGCATCCAGTAGTTGGCGAGGCGCGTGCCCACCCGCGCCTGCGTCTGCGCGATCTCGTTCGTGTGGTGCACGGGAATGTGATCCTCCCCACCACAGTGGATGTCGAAATAGTCGCCGAGGTATTTCTGCGCCATCGCCGAGCACTCGATGTGCCAGCCCGGGACGCCGCGGCCCCACGCGCTGTCCCATTCCATCTGCCGCTGCTCGCCGGCCGGCGAGAACTTCCAGAGTGCGAAATCGGTGGGACTGCGCTTCTCGCCCACCTCGATGCGCTTGCCGGCCTCCTGGCCGTGGATGTCGAGGCGCGCAAGATAGCCGTAGTCCGGCTGCTTGGCGGTATCGAAGTAGACGCCATCGGAGGTCACGTAGGCAAAGCCCTTGGCCATGATGTCCTCGATGAAGGCGATCTGCTCCGCAATATGGTCGGTGGCCTTGCAGAGGATGGTCGCGTCCTCGATGTTGAGGCGCGCCAGGTTCTCGAGGAAGTCGTCGGTGTAGAGCTGCGCGATCTCCCATGCCGTCTTGCCGGTGCGGCGCGCGCCCTTCTCCATCTTGTCCTCGCCGGTGTCGGCGTCGGACGTGAGATGGCCCACGTCCGTAATGTTCATCACGTGCCGCACGTCGTAGCCGTTCCACCGCAGCACGCGCTTCAACACGTCCTCGAACAGGAAGGTGCGGAAGTTGCCGACATGCTGGTAGTCGTACACCGTCGGCCCGCACGTATAGAGGCCCACCGGCGCGCCCGGCACCAGGGGGGTGAAGGGGCGCAGCGTGCGCGTGAAGTTATCGTAGAGCGCGAGTGGTGCGGACATCGGGGGGGTCCCGGGACTTGGTGCCGCCATTTTCGCATGAGCGCCTCGAGTCAGCGGCGCGGAGGCGCAAGGCGTGCAACATGCCCAAGGTAGAATCCGGGGCACCGGGGCACCTGCCCTGCGGTCACCGTCGCTGCTGCCCTACCCTGCCCATGCTCGCCTCCCTTCCCCGCAGCGCCTGGTGGCTGATCGCGCTCCTTGCAACCGTGATCTGGTTTGCGGGACTCGATGCGCGCCGCCTGCAGCATCCCGACGAAGGCCGCTACGCCGAGATCGCGCGCGAGATGGCGGTCAGCGGCGACTTCGTCACGCCGCGGCTGAACGACCTCAAGTACTTCGAGAAGCCGCCGCTGCAATACTGGGCCGGCGCGATCACGTTCAAGGTGTTCGGCGTCGACGAGTGGACGGCACGATTCCCGGCGGCACTCGCGGGATTGCTCGCGGCGCTGGTCGTCGGGTTCACGGGGGCACGGCTCGCGGGCGCCACAGCGGGCGCCTATGCGGCGCTGGCCTTGCTGGGATGCATCTGGCACGCCGGCCTTGCGCACTTCCTGACCCTCGATGCAGTGTTGAACCTGTGGCTGGCGGTCGCACTGTGCGGCTTCCTGCTGGCGCAGCGTGACGGACTGTCACCGGCTTCGCAGCGCCGCTGGATGTGGGTGGCGTATGCGGCGGTCGGCGGCGCGGCGCTGAGCAAGGGGCTCGTGGCGCTCATGATCCCCGGGGCCACGCTGGTGCTGTATTCACTGATCACCCGCGACTGGGGGCCGTGGCGCCGGCTGCACGTCATCTCGGGAACGCTGATCTTCCTGGCGCTCACCGTGCCGTGGGTGGTGCTGGTCGCGCGGGCCAACCCCGAGTTCCTGCGCTTCTTCTTCATCCACGAGCATTTCGAGCGCTTCCTCGGCGAATCGCACAACCGCACCGGCGAATGGTGGTATTTCGTGCCGTGGTTCGTCCTCGGCATCATGCCGTGGCTGCTCGTCTGGCTGGTGACGCTGCCGCGCAGCTGGCGCGAGGCCACCGTCGCGGCCAACGGCTTCTCGTGGGCCCGCTTCTGCATCGTCTGGGCCGCGTTCATCATCGTGTTCTTCAGCCTGTCGGGCTCGAAGCTGCCGTCATACATCCTGCCGATGTTTCCGGCGCTGGCGCTGGTGCTGGGTTACGAGATGACGCGTCTGTCTTCGCGCGCGCTGGCGTGGATCGCCACGCCGCTGGCGGTGGGCGCCTCGGCGCTCTTCATCGCCTGGCTGGTGGGCTACCCATCGCTCGTGACCCGGCTGGCCGGCACCAACACGCCGGCCGCCATCTACCAGGAATTCGGCCCGTGGATCGGCGCCACCTTTGCCGTGTTCGCCATCGGCGGCACGCTGGCGTTCATGCTGTTCCGCCGCGGCACTGCGCCCTCCAAGACATGGGGGATCGTGACGCTGGCGCTGTGCTCGCTGCTGGCGCTGCAATTGGCCTTCGCCGGCCACAATGCATTCCGCCATGTGCGCTCGTCGTGGGACATCCTGGCCGCGGCGCAACGCGCCAACGGCGGTCCCTTCGACCCGGCGGTGCCGGTGTACCAGATCGGCAGCTACGACCAGACACTGCCCTTCTACCTGCAACGCCCGACCCCGCTGGTCGAGTATCGCGACGAAATGAAGCTGGGAATCCTGGCGGAACCGCACAAGGCCTTCCACGAGTTCCAATGGATCCCCGCGTGGCAGGCAGCGCCGCAGGCTTACGCGATGATGCACCACGACACCGCCGCCGCACTGGTCGCCAAGGGCGTCCCGATGCGGGTGCTGGCGACTGATCCACGCCGCACCTTCGTGGCCCGGCGCTGATCTTCGATACCATAGCGCCATGACCTCGACCGCCTTTGCCTTCCTGCTGACCGGCGTACTGCTCAACGCAGGTGCCCAATTGCTGCTCAAGGCCGGCACCAACGTGCTTGGGGTGATCACGCTGACGCGCGAGAACTGGTTCGACACGTTCTGGCGGATGGGCACGCAAGGCTTCTTCGTCGCGGGCGTGTTCTGCTACATGATCAGCCTAGTGGTCTGGATCATGGGCCTGTCGCGCGTGCCGGTCTCCGTGGCGTACCCGATGCTTTCGCTCGGCTACATCATCAACGCGGTGGCGGCGCACTATCTCTTCGGCGAGGCCGTGTCGGTCACGCGCTGGCTCGGTATCGGCTTCATCGTGCTGGGAGTGTGGCTCGTGGCGCGCACCTGATGCCGCCCGCCATGGCGCCGCCCGCGTACCTGCCCTTTTCCCGACCGACGCTCGACGACGCCACCGTGGCCGACGTCGGCGCCGTGCTGCATTCCGGCTGGCTGACGAGCGGACCCATGGTCAAGGCCTTCGAGGCGGCGTTGTCCGCGTTCGTCGGCGGCCGCCCGGTGCGCGTCGTGTCTTCCGCCACCGCGGCACTCGAACTTGCGCTGAATGTGGCGGGCATCGGCCCCGGCGACGAGGTGATCACGCCGTCCATGACGTTCTTCGCCGCGCCCAACATGATCGTCAAGGTCGGCGCCACGCCGGTGTTCGTCGATGTCGAACCCGGCACGCGCAACCTCGACCTCGATGCCGTGGCGGCGCGCATCACGCCGCGCACGCGCGCCATCATGCCGACGCACTTCGCCGGCCTGCCCTGCGACATGGACGCGCTGTATGCGCTCGCCCGCCAGCACAAGCTGCGGGTGATCGAGGACGCCGCGCTGGCCATCGGCTCATCCTGGCGCGGCCGCACGATCGGCAGCTTCGGCGACCTGGTCGTCTTCAGCTTCCATCCGAACAAGAACATGACCTCCATCGAAGGCGGCGCGCTGGTCGTCAACGATGCGCGCGAGGCCGCAGAGCTGGAAGTGCTGCGCTTCCACGGCATCCGCCGCCTGCCGGATGGCACGCGCGACGTCACGGTGGCCGGCGGCAAGTTCAATCTGCCCGACGTCAATGCCGCGGTGGGCCTGCGCCAGCTGGAACAGCTGCCGGCGTTCAATGCACGGCGGCGCGCGCTGGTGGCGCGCTACTTTGCGAACTTCGAGACCGATCCCGCCTGCGAGTTGCCGCATCCGGGCTATGCGGGCGACGAGGCCGGCCACAGCTGGAACATGTTTGCGCCGCTGCTGCCGCTTGCCGGGCTGACCATCACCCGCCAGGCATTCCGGGAAGCGATGGAAGCCCGCGGCATCGGCACCGGCGTGTCCTATGAAGCCGCGCACCTCGCCTCGGTGTTCCGGCGCTTCGGCTATCATCGCGGCGACCTGCCGCACACCGAACATATCGCCGACTGCACCGTGACGCTGCCGCTCTTCCCGACGATGACCGACGCCGATGTAGACCGCGTCCGCGCCGCCTGCGCCGACATCCTGGCCGCGCACCGGCGCTAGCCTCCGCGATGGCCAACCCCGAGCTCTCCGTCGTCATCCCCGTCTTCAACGAAGCGGAGGGCCTGGCCGCGCTGTTCGAGCGGCTGTATCCGGCGCTGGATGCGCTGAATGTGCCCTACGAAGTGATCTTCATCAACGACGGCAGCCGCGACCGTTCGGCCGCGATGCTGAAGGACCAGTTTGCCGCGCGCCCCGACGTCACGCGCGTCGTGCTCTTCAATGCCAACTACGGCCAGCACACGGCCATCATCGCCGGCTTCGAGCGCGTGCGTGGCCAGCGCATCGTCACGCTCGATGCCGACCTGCAGAACCCGCCGGAGGAAATCGGCGCCCTGCTGAAGGCGATGGATTTGGGCCACGACTACGTGGGCGGCGTGCGCCGCACGCGCGAGGACGCGTGGTGGCGCCGCGTCGCGTCACGCGCGATGAACCGGCTGCGCGAGCGGATCACGCACATCAGGATGACGGACCAGGGCTGCATGCTGCGCGCGTACAGCCGCGGTATCGTCGACGCGGTGGCGGCCAGCCGCGAGGTCAGCGTGTACATCCCGGCGCTGGCCTTCACGTATGCCCACAATCCGGTCGAAGTGGAAGTGGCCCACGAGGAACGCACGGCCGGCCAGTCGAAGTATTCGCTCTACCAGCTGATCCGCCTCAATTTCGACCTCGTCACGGGCTTCTCGCTGGTGCCGTTGCAGCTCTTCTCGCTGTTCGGGATGTTTGTGGCCGCGATGTCGGTGCTGATGTACGCCGTGGTGATGATCCGGCGCGCGCTGGCGGGCGACTTCATTGGCGGCATCACCGCGCTGTGGGATCGCGACATCCTGCAATTCTTCCTGACGGGCGTCGTGCTCTTCGGGCTGGGGCTCGTCGGCGAATACGTCGGCCGCATCCACCAGCAGGTCCGCGAGCGGCCGCGCTACACGATCCAGGCGATCCTCGAAGCCAAGCCCGAAGATGCGGTACCCCTCGCGGCCACGCATGCCACGCCGGGCGTTCCCCGCGGCTGACACCGCCCCATGGCAGGCAACCGCGCGATCGTCTTTGCCTATTCCAACGTAGGCGCGCGCTGCCTGCGCGTGCTGCGCGCGCATGGCGTGGTCATCCCGCTGGTGGTGACGCATGCGGACAACCCGGATGAGACGCTGTGGTTCGAACGCGTGGCCGATGTCGCCACCGACGCCGGGCTCGATGTCGCGATGCCGCGCGACCCCAACACGCCCGAGTTCATCGCCCGGATGTCCATCACGAAAAACGGCGTGCCGATGACGTCTTCGTCTTCGCACAGGCCATGGATATGGGGGACGGGGTAGCCGTGCGCGCCGAGCGC
>JANNNM010000654.1:0-2505 GCA_031398535.1 Betaproteobacteria bacterium
ATCGCCATGATCAGTGATTCGCCCTCGACGAAGTTGAAACTGGCGTTGAGGTTGTGCGGCACGCGCTTTTCCATGTCGCCGTTGACATAGACCTCTTCAATTTCCGACAGACCCTTCCACAGCCGGTCGCGCAGCATGCGGATGCGTTCGTTCTCCGTGGCCATCTCGATCTTGGCGAGCCGGAAGGCCTCGCCCATGCCGACGATCTGGTGCGTGGGCAGCGTGCCCGAGCGCATGCCGCGCTCGTGGCCGCCGCCATGCATCTGGGCCTCGATGCGCACGCGCGGCTTGCGCCGCACGAAGAGCGCGCCCATGCCCTTGGGGCCGTAGGTCTTGTGCGCCGAGAACGACATCAGGTCGACCTTGAGCCTGGCGAGATCGATGACGACCTTGCCGGTGGCCTGCGCCGCATCGACGTGGAAGATGATGCCGCGCGAACGGCATAGCTCGCCCATCGCGGGAATGTCCTGGATGACGCCGATCTCGTTGTTGACGAACATCACCGACGCGACGATGGTGTCCGGACGCAACGCGGCCTCGAACTTGTCCATGCCGACCATGCCCTGGTCGTCCACCTCGAGGTACGTGACCTCGAAGCCTTCGCGCTCCAGGTCGCGCATCGTGTCGAGCGTGGCCTTGTGCTCCGTCTTGACGGTGACGAGGTGCCGGCCCTTGTCCTTGTAGAAATGCGCAGCGCCCTTCAACGCGAGGTTGATCGACTCCGTCGCACCCGACGTCCACACCAGTTCCTTCGCGTCGCAGTTGACGAGTGCCGCGACCTGCTCGCGGGCTTCCTCCACCGCCGCCTCGGCCGTCCAGCCGAACGAATGGGAGCGCGAGGCCGGATTGCCGAAATCCTCGGTCAGGTACGTGATCATCTTCTGCGCCACGCGCGGGTCCACCGGCGTCGTCGCGGAATAGTCGAGGTAGATGGGCAGTTTCATGGGGTCGGTTCTGAAGATGTTGTGAGTGTGGAGGCGATGTTCAAGCCGCCGCGGTGACGGGAACCTTGCACGGGGTGGTGCCGGCCGGTACCGGTCGCGATTCCATCGCCTTGGCGGCCGCCGCCTGCTGCTGCGCCACCAGTTGCGCCAGCGACACGCCGGACAGGAACGAGAAGATATGGTTGTTGAGCCCGGCCCACAGGTCGTGCGTCATGCAACGCCGGTCGTCGAGACAATTTTCGCGGCCGCCACATTGCGTGGCATCGATGGGCTCGTCGACGGCCACGATGATCTGCGCCACCGACAGTTCGGCCGCAGTGCGCGCCAGCAGGTAGCCGCCGCCGGGACCACGGACGCTTTCAACCAGGCCGGACCGGCGAAGCTTGCCGAACAGCTGCTCGAGATAGGACAGCGAGATGCGCTGCCGCTCGGACACGGCGGCGAGCGTGACGGGGCCTTGCGTGCCATGCAAGGCGACGTCGATCATGGCCGTGACGGCGAACCGGCCCTTGGTAGTCAGGCGCATGGTGACGTACTCCCGGCTGCGGGCGTCAGGCGCGCGCATTGCGTTGCGCTAAAACCGGCGCTGGAAGGGGGGCTGGGCTGCTGTTTCATGGCTGTGTTCCGCAGAAAAGTATCGTATACCCGAACAATTTAGTCAACTAAACGAACCGGAAGTTCACTCCAGCATCTTGTTGATTTGTTTGGGATCGAAGCCATCGGCTGTCGCCTTGGCGTCGCCGCAATCGACGCCGCCCTTCTTCAGCTCCGCGACCAGCCGGTCGATGCGCTCTTCAGTCACCGCCGCGTGGTCCAGCATCTGGTGGATGGCCTGGACCACGGGATCGTTCATGTCAGCCGCGATGGCGTAAGCGGAGAAACCCATCCGCCCCGCCTGGGTCTCCCGCACGTCCTGCTGGGCTTCGGTGACGACCCGGGCGGGGATGCCGACGGCTGTGGCATTGGCGGGAATGTCGCGCACAACGACGGCATTGGAGCCTATCTTCGCGTTATCTCCGATAAGTAGCGGGCCGAGGATCTTGGCGCCCGCGCCGATCACCACACCCCGGGCGAGTGTGGGGTGCCGCTTGCCCTTGTTCCACGACGTGCCTCCCAGCGTGACGCCATGGTAGAGCGTGCAGTCGTCGCCGATCTCCGCCGTTTCCCCGATCACCACCCCCATGCCGTGGTCGATGAAGACCCGCCGGCCGATCGTCGCGCCCGGGTGGATCTCGATGCCCGTCAGGAAGCGGCCCCAGTGGGCGAGCCATCGCGCCAGCCAGCGGAAGCCGCGCCGCCACAGGGGGTTGGTCACCGCGCGGTGCAGGACCAGCGCGTGCAACCCCGGATAGCAGGTCAGCACCTCCCAGTGGCTGCGGGCGGCGGGATCGCGGTTGAAGACGACCGCCATGTCTTCCTTCAGGCGAGCGAACATGACCTTATTTTCTCATATCCGATCAAATCGCTCAAGTATTGGGTCCCTGCGTCCGGGGCGCTGGCGTCCCATGCGCACGGCCGACTCGTTTGCTACCATCGCGCTCCCGCCCGACGCACGGGTTGC
>JANNNM010000762.1:0-6845 GCA_031398535.1 Betaproteobacteria bacterium
GTCGGGCTGGAAGCCGAGATTCCCGCCCCGGGCGATTTCAAGCGCACGCGCCTCGGCGAGCGCAGCGTCATCATGGTGCGCGACGCGCAGGGCCAGATCAACGTCGTCGAGAACCGCTGCGCCCATCGCGGCGTCGCGTTCTGCCGCGAGGACTTCGGCAACCGCGAGAAATTCGTTTGCCCGTATCACCAGTGGCAATACGACCTGGCCGGCAACCTGAAGGGCGTGCCGTTCCGCAATGGCGTGAAGGCACTGGTCGATGGCGTGGTCTGCACCCACGGCGGAATGCCGGCGGATTTCGACCCTGCCAGCAATGGCCTCACGCGGCTCAAGGTCGCACGGCGAGGTGGCGTCGTATTTGCCAGTTTCGACCACGAAGTCGAACCGCTCGAGCAGTATCTCGGCGAGGCGGTGGTGCCGTGGTTCGATCGCATCTTCAGTGGCCGCGAGCTCCGCGTCCTGGGCTACAGCCGCCAGCGCATTCCCGCCAACTGGAAGCTGATGCAGGAGAACATCAAGGACCCCTACCACCCGGGGCTGCTGCATTCGTGGTTCGTCACGTTCGGATTGTGGCGCGCCGACCAGAAGGCGCAGATGGTGATGGATGCGCATCATCGCCATGCCTGCATGATCTCGCGCCGCAACGACGGCGGCGCGAGCGCGGTCACGCAAGGCGTCACCAGTTTCAAGGCGAAGATGAAGCTCAACGACGACCGCCTGCTCCATGTCGTGCCCGAGGCCTGGTGGGACGGGCCCACCGTGGTGATGATCACGCTCTTCCCCAGCCTCGTGATCCAGCAGCAGGTCAACTCGCTGTCCACGCGTCATCTGCAACCGGTGGGCCCCGATGCCTTCGATTACGTGTGGACCCATTTCGGCTTCGCCGACGACACGCCGGAGATGACGACGCGTCGGCTGCGCCAGGCGAATCTGTTTGGCCCCGCCGGCTTCGTCTCGGCCGACGATGGCGAGGTGATCGAGATGGCGCAGCAATCCTTCGCTGCCAATGCAGGCTTCACCACGCTGGCCGAGTTGGACGGGACGGGCGTCCAGGACACCGGTCACATGGTCACGGAAACGCTGATTCGCGGCATGTACGAGTACTGGCGCAGCGTCATGACGCCATGACGGCGACCGGTTCCGGCGAGACCGCCGGCATGCCGGCCCTGTCGCCGGCGCCCGAGCCCGCGCTGCTCGCGGCTATCTTCGACCTCAACGCGCGGTATGCCGCGGTTGTCGATGACGGTCCGCTCGACGCATGGCCGGATTTCTTCCTCGAAGAGTGCATCTACCGCATCCAGCCGCGCGAGAACTTCGACCGTGGCCTGCCACTGGCCACGCTGTCGTTTGAAAGCCGGGGCATGCTGATGGATCGTGTGTACAGCGTGCGTGAAACGCTGTTTCACGATCCCTACTACCAGCGTCACATCGTGTCGTTGCCGCGGATCGTGTCCCACGGTCCCGACGGCACGCGCTGCATCACCCCTTATGTCGTGATCCGCACGCGCCGCAACGAACTCTCCGCGGTCTACAACGCGGGTCGCTATCTCGACTGGATCGTCGGGACGGAGGCGGGCCTGCGTTTTCGCGAACGCATCGCCGTGTTCGATTCCGAGCTCATTCCCAATTCGCTGATCTATCCGATCTGAATGTGACCGACGTCATGGCCGACCCAGCGCCCGGAATCGTTTCCGGTGCTACCCAGGATGTGAGCAATGCTTTGAACGCCGTGCCCGGCACGCTCGAAAGCGGCGCCAACTCACTGGCCGGCATGCCGCAGGACATCGCCAACCTGCCGTTCATCTCGCAGATGCTGCAGGTGATGCCTGCCGCGGACATGGCCTTCGGCGGCGCGATGCTCGTGTTCATCGTGCTCTTTCACGGCGCCGCCATCCGCGCACTGACCAGCCACCTCGTGCGCCGCTCGCAGTTCATCCTGGCCAACCCCGCGTATTGGCGCGCCGACCTGCTGATGGGCGCCACCGTGTTCGCGCTGCTGGCGCTGCACGTGTTCGAGATCTTCCTGTGGGCGGCCTCGCTCGTGTATTCGGGCATGGTGCCGGACTGGCGCACCGCCGGGTTCTTCGCGGGCAACACGTACACCACGATCGGCTACGGCAACTTCGTGCTGCCGCTCCGGTGGAACATGATGGCGCCGATCATCGCGATCTCCGGCCTCTTCACGTTCGGGTGGTCCGCCAGCGTGCTGGTCGATCTGGTCGGCCGCTGCCAGCGGATCAAGGATGCCGTGGCGATCGCGGAAAGCGCGACGACCGCCGCGCCACCCCGGCCGCCGTCGGCCGCGTCGCCCGGCGCGCCGCCGCCCCGGCAGGCCTGACAGCCGCGGCGGAGGTCCGGCCGGGGCGCACCGACCCGGCTTGGTGCGCGGGGCATTGTGCTAAAATTGAAACCAGGTTCATTGCACGACAGGCTTCCTGCGCCCCGCCTGCATTCAGGCGATATCGCAGGTCGAGCTCCGACAGGTTCTGCGCCCGTAGCTCATTTGGATAGAGCACCGGCCTTCTAAGCCGGGGGTAACAGGTTCAAATCCTGTCGGGCGTGCCAGGTTTTCGATCTCCAGCGCTCACCGCGCTGGGTAGCGGTCAATGGTGGCTGTAGCTCAGCGGTAGAGTCCTGGATTGTGATTCCAGTTGTCGCGGGTTCGAACCCCGTCAGCCACCCCACCCCTTCAGTGCCACAGATGGTCGTTCGTGCTGCCGCAACCCGGGCAGCGCGATTGGTATCGGCGCGCGCACAATGGTGCTAAGACCCGGCAACGCCCCAACTCGGTGCACATTTCAAGCGCGTGACGCGCTGCAACGCAAGGCACACTTGTTGCGTCAGACCATCGATGGCCCAGTTCTTCGTCCGCTTGCTCGCCCGGCTTTCCGTTGGCCGCAAGCTTCTCCTGATCTACCTGCTGGATTTGTCGGCAGTGATCTTCATTTCCGGGATCCTGATCAACGAGAAGTTCATCGCCATCGACTTCGCCCGCAAGGAAGTCCTCGGTAACGCCTATATCGCCGTCGTGCGCGATGCGCTGATCGATGTCGCCCATCCCTTGACGCCCGACTTCCTGCCGGATCTCGGGCGGCGCCTGGCGGACCTGGAGGCGGCGGAGCGGGACTTCGGGACCGGCATGCAGTCCGCCGAGATGCGTGCCGCGTTCGCGGCGTCGATCACGCAGCTGGCCTCGGCCACCCAAGGTCTTCCTGCGACGGCGGCGGCGCGTCCCGGCCTGGTCGATGCGTCGCTGGAGAAAGGCCGCGCCCTGCTCACGCGCGTCGGCAACCAGTCGAACCTGATCCTCGATCCGGACCTCGACAGCTATTACACGATGTCGCTGCTGCTGCTGCGCTTCCCGGATCTCCTCGACATCGTGACGGGGATTGCCGAGAAGCTCCGCCTGCAATCGCTGAACGGGCTGCCGATGAGCAGCGAGGCGCGCACGCAGTACTTCATCCTCGAAGGCCGGCTCGATGCCATTGCCAAGGGCATCGACGCCGACTACGGCGAAGCCTTCGCGGCAGCGACGACGCCCGACCTCAAAGCCGCGCTCGAACCCTCGCGCGTGCGGCTGGCAGGTGCCATCGAAGGCTTTCGCGCTGCATCGCGCGCGTTCGTCGATGGCGCAGCCGAGCCGGCGTCGTGGTCCGCCGTGCAGGCGCGGCAGGTCGTCATGCTCACCATCCTCCGGCAGAGCTGGAAGGACGCTGCCGCCGAAATGGAAATACTGCTCGAGACGCGCGTGCACGGGTTCTTCATGCGGATGTGGCTGCATCTCGGCACCGCGTTGCTGCTGCTCGGCCTGCTGCTGACGGCGGTGTTCTTCGTGGCCCGCCAGATCGCGCGGCCGTTGCGCCACCTGTCAGAGGTGGCCGACACGGTGAGCCGCACCGGTGACTACGCGAAGCGCGCGCACTGGGAAAGCCAGGACGAGATCGGCCGGCTGGTCCGCGCGTTCAACGACATGCTGGACCGGCTCGATCACAATCGCATCGTCCAACAGGAACTCGCGGCCAGCGCACGCGCCGCCATCGCCCAGCAGGAACTGGTGGATGCCATCCCCATTCCATTGGTGGTCACGTCCATCCCCAATCACGACGTGCTGCATGCCAACGCGCCGGCGCAGTCGTGGCTCGATGGCCGCAAGGCCGACCCGTGGATCAACGGCCTCGAGTCGAGCGTGCGGTCGCGCCTCTTCCAGCAACTGGCCGACCACGGCAGCGTCGACGAGTTCGAGGTGAAGTGGCGGGGGAAGACGGAAACGTCCTGGGCAGTCCTGTCCGCGCGGCGCCTCAACTATCTCGGCGAGGATGCCGTGCTGACGGCCTTTGCGCCGATCAACCACCTGAAGCAGCTGGAGCAGCGGCTGGAACTGTGGGCCAAGGTCTTCGAGGCGTCGTCCGAGAGCATCATGATCATGGATGGCGCGCACAAGCTGCTGTCCGTGAACCGTTCGTTCCGCCGCAGCACCGGTTACGAGTTCCACGAAGTGGTGGGCGAGAGGCCCGACTTCCTGCAGTTCGACCGGCACGCGGTGGGCAACATGGAGAACCTCTGGTCCATCGTGGAGGCGCGCGGCGCCTGGCAGGGCGAGGTGTGGGTGCGCCGCCGCACCGGCGATGTCTTCCCCGCGTGGCTGGCGTTGAGCGCCGTGCTCGACGCGCAGGGCATCGTGTCGCACTACATCGGCATCTCGATCGACATCACCGACCGCAAGCAGAGCGAGGAGCGCATCCACTTCCTCGCCCATCACGACATGCTGACGGAACTGCCCAACCGGTCGCTGTGCATCGAGCGCCTGCGGATGGCGATGCAGCAGGCGCAGCGCTCCGGCGAGAAGGTGGGCGTGCTGTTCATCGACCTCGACCGATTCAAGAACGTCAATGACTCGCTGGGCCACCCCGTCGGCGACGCGCTGCTGCGCTCGGTCGCGCGGCGGCTGAACGACGCGGTGCGCGTGCGCGATACGGTCAGCCGCCTGGGCGGCGACGAATTCGTCGTCATCCTGAATGGCGTGAAGGCCGACGAGGAAATCCCCCGCCTGCTCGAAAACCGGCTGCTGCCGCTGATCCGCAAGCCGCATCTCATCGCCGGCAACGAGCTCCATGTGTCCTGCAGCATCGGCATCGCCGTGTATCCGGATGACGGCACTGACCTCGACGAGCTGATGCGCCGCGCCGACGTCGCGATGTACGAGGCGAAGGCCAACGGCCGCGACAAGGTCGCGTACTTCACCGAGGACATCAACCTGCGCGCGCAATACCGGCTGCATGTCGAGAACAGCCTGCGTCATGCCGTGGACCGCGGCGAACTCTCGTTGCACTACCAGCCGCGCATCGATGCCGCCACCGGCGCCTTGCTCGGTTTCGAGGCGCTCCTGCGCTGGGACCATCCGGAACTGGGTTCGGTCTCGCCACGCCGCTTCATCCCCATTGCCGAGGAGTGCGGGCTGATCCAGTCGATCGGGGCGGGGGTGCTGGACGAGGCCTGCCGTCAGCTGGCGATCTGGAACGGCCAATCGCGCAGCGCCGGGCGCCAACGGTTCACGGTATCAATCAACGTGTCCGCGCTGCAGCTGCGTGATCCCAACCTGAAGGGCATCATCGGCGCCAGCCTCGCGCGGCATGGCGTGGCCGCCGCCGACATCGAGCTCGAGCTGACCGAATCGATCCTGATCGAAAGCGTGGAGTCCACGCTGGCGCAGCTGGAAGCGCTGAAGGACCTGGGCGTGATCCTGTCCATCGACGACTTCGGCACCGGGTATTCCAGCCTCACCTACCTCAGCCGGTTCCCGATCGACAAGCTGAAGATCGACATGGCCTTCGTCCGCGACATGCTGGACGACCCGTCGGACATGGCGATCACGATGGCCATCATCGGACTCGGCAAGACGCTCAACCTGCAGGTGGTGGCCGAGGGCGTCGAGCAGGAAGAGCAGGCGCGCGTGCTGCGCCAGGCATCGTGCGACGAACTGCAGGGTTTCCTGTTCGCGCGGCCGATGCCTGCGGCGGAAGTCGCGGCCTGGATGGTCGACCGGAAGCGTCAGGCCGGTTTCCGGCCCTTGCCCGACCTGGTCACCCCCTTCGATGCCTCGTAGGCCTGAAGGTAGCCGCGCGCCACGGCGCGACACGCGCGACCGATCTCGTCGTAGGCGTCATCGTTGAGGTTGGCGAAGGACACCCGCACCGACCAGCTGGGGGCCTCGAAGCCGCTGCCATTGAGCAGCACGATCCCATGATCCTCGGCCAGGCGGAAAACGAGGTCCAGCGGATGCACGTGTTCCTTCATCCACTCGACGACTTCAGGGCCGGCGTACTTGCGCATCCAGAACTCGAAATCGATCAAGCCGTAGTAGTGGTCGAACAACGGATTGGGCGGCACCTCGATGCCCAGGCCCTCCAGCGTGGCCGCGGTGCGTCTCTGCACGATGGCCATGCAGGCCTTCTGGTAGGCCTTCTTCTCGTCCATCAACTCGTAGATCGAGAACAGCGACATCATCACCTGTTGCGGCAACGACAGGCCGGCGGTGTGGTTCAGCGCCACATCGCGGCTGTCGGCGACGATGCGATCGATGAATTTCAGCTTGCCGGGCTCAAGCGTCAGCGCGTGGTAGCGCGCATTGATTTTCTTGGTCGTGGCCGGCGGATGCTGCGCAATCAGGTCATCGAAGACATTGTCGTCGTGCACGGCGATCACGCCGAGGCGCCAGCCGGTGCAGCCAAAATACTTGCTGTAGGAGTAGACACCGATCGTGTTGCGCGGGAATTCACCCAGCAGCGAGCGGAAGTCGTTGAGGAACGTACCGTACACATCGTCCGTGAGCAGGATGAGGTCGGGCC
>JANNNM010000813.1:0-2464 GCA_031398535.1 Betaproteobacteria bacterium
AAGTGATGGAACAGAACATCCCCGCCATCCACGGTGTTGGCGCCAGCCGCATCTACTTCGTCGACCGCTACAAGGATTTCTCGATCTACGACGTCGACTTCACGTTGATCCCCACCGTCGACCCGAAGCCACCCGCGCTGACCGGCCTGCACTGGTACGGCATCGTCCAGTACATCGGCAGCTTCCGTAAGAACGACTGGACCGAGTTCTACACGGAGCTGATGGGCTTCCGTGCATTGCCGGACGACCAGCGCCACGGCATCCTGCCGAAGGGCCGCATCCTGGCCAGCCCCTGCGGTACGTTCTACCTGCAGCTGATCGAGCCGAAGCCCGGCATCTTCGATGTCGAGGGCGACGAGCTGCTGCAGCGCATCGGCCTCGGCACGCCGGACGTGCTGGCCTCGGTGAAGGCGCTGCGCGAACGCGGCGTGGCGTTTGTCGAATCCGACGATGTGCACTCGGAATCGCGGGGTGCATTGACGCAAAGCTACCTGGGCGGCGTGATGTTCGAGCTGGTCCATGACCCGCGGCGCTGAAGGCGTGTCGATGGACACCACGCACGGCAACATCCTCGATTTCGGGATGGACACGATCACGCTGTCGGGTTCATTGCCCGCAAAGCTGGCCGCCGTGCGCGCCGCCGGCTTCACGCAGATCATGCTGTCGGCGAAGGACCTCGCGAACCATCCGGACGGCATCGATGCCGCCGTGCGCGCCGTGAAGGAAAGCGGCCTGCGTGTCACCGGCTTCCAGGTGCTGCGCGATTTCGAAGGGCTCTCCGGCCACCTGCACGAGTACAAGATCGCGGTGGCCAAGTCGATGCTGGAGATGGCGCATGCGGTGGGCGCCGACATCCTGCTCGTGTGCTCGTCCACGTCGACGCACGCGTCCACCGACCTCGACGCGCAGGCCCGCGACCTGCGCAAGCTCGCAATGCTGGCGCTGCCGCTCGGCATCCGCATCGCGTACGAAGGTTTGTCGTGGGGCCGCACCGTTAACGAATTCACCACTGCATGGGACGTGATCTGCCGCGCCGACGCGCCCAATCTCGGCATCGGCTTCGATTCGTTCCATGCCATCGCGTCGAAGACCTCGCTGGAAGACCTCGACATCCTCACGCCCGACAAGATCTACCTGGTGCAGCTCGCCGACTTCATGTGGCAGGACGCGCGCACGTTCGAGGAGCGGATGACCACCGCGCGCCATTTCCGCGTGTTCCCTGGCGAAGGCGTGCACAGCGAGGCACTGGCCGAACTGGTGCAGCGCCTCGACACGATGGGCTATCGCGGCGACTACAGCTTCGAAGTGTTCAACGACGACTACAGCCAGATGCCGCTGCCGGCGGTGGCGGAACGCGCCCGCCGCGCCGCGATCTGGCTGGGCGAGGACGTGCTGCGCCGTTCGGCACCGTTGCCCAACCGGATGCGGTTGCGTCCGGTGGCCGGCTGAAACATTCGCACGTTTCGCATGCACACGCCTGACGGTTTCACCGGCGCCCACGCGCTGCCGCCAACGCTCCCGCCCACGGCGCACGCGTTCGCATTCCGCGGCGACAAGGTGCTGACCATCGCGATGCCCGACGACGGGTTCGCAATGCCCGACATGACCACGCTGATGGCAGCCGGCGTCAGCGGCACGCCGCATTTCCTCGGCCACCTGGGCGACGTCGCCTGCATCGCGATCAACCTGTCCGACGACGCGCCGGAACCGCCCGGCATGCGCTTCACCGGGCTGCGCTCGCTGTTCTTCAAGATCCCGGATCCGCTGCTGGCGCTGGCCGCGCGTTCGTTCCAGGTGGTCGACTGGGACCGCTGCCACCGCTTCTGCGGCCGCTGCGGCGCTGCCACGGTCCAGCGCGCCAGCGAGCGCGCCAAGGAATGCCCGGCCTGCGGCCTCGTCGCGTACCCGCGCGTGGCGCCAGCGATGATGGCGCTGGTCACGCGCGGCCGCGACATGCTGCTGGCGCGTGCGCATCGTTTCGCGCCCGGCATGTTCAGCGCGCTGGCCGGCTTCGTCGAACCCGGCGAGACGATCGAGGACTGCGTGCGCCGCGAGGTGCGCGAAGAGGTGGGCGTGGAAGTGGGCGAGATCACCTATTTCGCCAGCCAGTCGTGGGCCTTCCCGCACTCGCTGATGATTGCGTACACAGCCGAATACGCCGGCGGCGACATCAAGTGCGAGGACGCCGAGATCGCCGAGGCCCGCTGGTTCCCGGCGGACGCGCTGCCCTACCTGCCTCCCAGCATATCGATCGCCCGCCGGCTGATCGACGCCACCGCCACGCGCCTGAAGGCGCTCTGACGCCTGGCAACCGGCCGCCCGTCCCCGGGCTGCTAGAATCGCAGGCCTTGCCCGCCGCCGTCCGCGGGCCGATTCCCGGAACCTGTGCATTCGATGCGTCCGACTGCCTTCCTGCTGGTTGCCCTGCTTGCGCTCGCCGCGCCGTCGGCGCACGCGCAGTCGG
>JANNNM010000849.1:0-3078 GCA_031398535.1 Betaproteobacteria bacterium
CGCGAGGCTGAAGCCTCGCCTACAATGCGTTTCCATGACTGCCTATCCACATCTGCTCGACCCGCTCGACCTCGGTTTCACCACGCTCAAGAACCGGGTCCTGATGGGCTCGATGCATACGGGCCTCGAGGAAGCACCTGACGGTTACGCCAAGATGGCGGCGTTCTACGCGGCCCGCGCGCGCGGCGGCGTGGGACTGATGGTCACCGGCGGCATCGCGCCCAACTTCGTCGGGCGCCTCGAACCCAAGGCGTCGCAGCTGTCGTATCCGTGGCAGGTGGCGCGGCACCGGCTCATCACCGACGCAGTGCATGCCGCAGGCGGCAAGATCGCGATGCAGATCCTGCACGCGGGCCGCTATGCCTATCACCCGCTGGCGGTGGCGCCGTCGTCGTCACGCTCGCCGATCAGTCCGTTCCGGTCGCGCGGCATGACGGGGTGGGGCGTGCGCAAGACCATCGCCGACTATGTCCGCTGCGCGCGCCTCGCGCAACGCGCGGGCTATGACGGCGTGGAGATCATGGGCTCCGAGGGCTACCTGATCAACCAGTTCGTGGCACCGCAGACCAACCACCGCGACGACGAATGGGGCGGCGCCTTCGAGAACCGCATCCGCTTTCCGGTGGAGATCGTGCGCCGCACGCGCGCCGCGGTGGGCCGCGATTTCATCCTGATCTACCGGTTGTCGATGCTCGATCTCGTCGAGGGCGGCAGCACGTGGGACGAGGTGGTGGCGCTGGCCAAGGCCGTGGAAGCGGCGGGCGCCACGTTGATCAACACCGGCGTGGGCTGGCACGAGGCGCGCATCCCGACCATCGCGACGATGGTGCCGCGCGGCGCGTTTGCGTGGGTCACGCGGCGGATGCGCGGGCAGGTGAAGATCCCGCTGATCACCACCAACCGGATCAACGATCCGCGCGTGGCCGACGACATCCTGGGCCGTGGCGATGCAGACATGGTGTCGATGGCGCGGCCCTTCCTGGCGGATGCGGACTTCGTCAACAAGGCCGCCGCCGGCAAGGCCGATGAGATCAACACGTGCATCGCGTGCAACCAGGCGTGCCTCGACCAGATCTTCAACCGGCAGATTGCCTCGTGCCTCGTGAATCCGTTTGCGTGCCGCGAGACAGAATGGACGCTGACGCCGGCTGCGGTGCGTGCGCGGGTGGCCGTGGTCGGTGCCGGCCCGGCGGGCATGGCAGCGGCGGTGACGGCGGCGGAGCGCGGGCTTGACGTCACGTTGTTCGATGCCGCCACCGAGATCGGCGGGCAGTTCAACCTGGCGCGGCGCATTCCCGGCAAGGAAGAGTTCGCAGAGACGCTGCGCTACTACCGCACGCGACTCGACCGGCTGGGCGTGGTGGTCCGCCTGGGGCAGCGCGTGGGCGCCGCTGACCTGGCCGGATTCGGTCACGTGTTGCTCGCCACCGGCATTGTGCCGCGCACGCCGGTGATCCCCGGCATCGACCATCCGAAGGTGGTGGGGTACGTCGACGTCGTGTCGGGACGGCGCGCGGTGGGTGCCAAGGTGGCATTGATCGGTGCCGGCGGCATCGGTTTCGACGTGGCGGAACTGCTGTCGGTGGACAACGCGCCCGACGGCGCACTGAGCGACGGACAGGAGAATGATCCAGCCATCGCGGCGTTCCGCGACGAGTGGGGCATCGACGTTGCATTCGCCAACCGCGGTGGCCTGAAACCCGCGTACGAAGCGCCGCCGCCACGCCAGCTGTGGCTGCTGCAGAGGAAGGACTCGAAAGTAGGCGCGGGTCTTGCCAAGACCACGGGCTGGATCCGCCGCACGCTGCTGAAGCGCCGCGGCGTGGCGATGCTGTCGGGCGTCGAATACGATCGCATCGACGACCACGGGTTGCACATCCGGGTCGACGGCCAGCCGCGCGTGCTGGATGTCGACACGGTCGTGATCTGCGCGGGACAGGACCCGCAGCGCGAATTGGTGGCGGCATTGGTCGCCGCGGGAACGAAGCACACGCTGATCGGTGGTGCGGATGTTGCTACGGAGCTTGACGCGCGGCGCGCCATCGAACAGGGTACGCGGGTCGCACTCGAACTTTAATAACAACAGGAGAGCATGGCATGTGCACGATATGTGGAGATGACGAACACGTTGCCGGTGCCTCGCGCCGGGACTTCCTGAAGACCGGGACGATGGCTGCGCTGGCGCCGTGGATGGTGGGACAGGCGTTCGCCGCCGATCCGCCGAAGCCTGGCAGCGCACCGCCGCCCAACGCCATCACCCCGCAGGCCGCACTGAAGCGGTTGATGGACGGCAATGCGCGCTATGTCGCCAACACGCCGGAGCAGAAGGATTTCTCCGCAGGTCGCGCCGCGCGCGCCACCGCGCAGTACCCGATCGCCGCCATCCTGAGCTGCGCCGACTCGCGCGTGGCGCCGGAGCTGCTGTTCGACCAGAACCCCGGCGATCTCTTCGTCGTGCGCGTGGCCGGCAATGTCGTAAGCGCCGACCTGCTGGCCTCGCTTGAATACGGCGTCCAGTTCCTCGGCACGCCGCTGATCATCGTGATGGGTCACTCGGCCTGCGGCGCGGTGGACGCAGCGATCAAGGTGGTCAAGACGAACGCGGTGCTGCCGGGACATCTGCCCGACCTGATCCGCGCGATCAAGCCCGCCGTCATCGTCGCGCAAAAGACGGGCAAGGGTGATCTGCTCGAGAACGCGATCGCGGAAAATGCACGGCGCCAGGCCGACCGGCTGCGGACGTCGCCGCCGATCGTGCAGCAGGCGTTCAAGTCGAAGAAGATCGATATCGTGGCCTCCGTCTACGATATCGGCTCCGGCAAGATCACGCTGCTGTAGCGAGGTAAGCGCGGAACGCTTGTAGGCGAGGCTTCAACCTCGCCTGCAAGCGTCAATCAGCGCGCGGTTCGCCGCACGCTGATGGCGACCTTCATTTAGCCGGATAGTCCGGGCTGCGCAGCTTGCCCGAGCGAAAGGCACGCGACGCCGACTGGTAGTACGCGATCGCCTCGTCGGTCAGCCGCGGGTCGGGCGCGACCGCCGTTGACGCAAAAGTGGCCGGGTCGATGCGAAAGGCCT
>JANNNM010000863.1:0-7410 GCA_031398535.1 Betaproteobacteria bacterium
GACATGGCCGACGACGTCATCATCCGGGTCGAGGGTCTCTCCGCGGGCTACGACGACACCACGATCCTCGAGAACGTCAGCTTCGACGTGATGCGCGGCGAGGTGTTCGTCATCCTCGGCGGCTCGGGTTGCGGCAAGAGCACGCTGCTGAAGCAGATGATCGGCCTTTCAATGCACCGCAACCCGAGCCGCCGAGGATGACGAACACCTCGCCGCGCATCACGTCGAAGCTGACGTTCTCGAGGATCGTGGTGTCGTCGTAGCCCGCGGAGAGACCCTCGACCCGGATGATGACGTCGTCGGCCATGTCAGATGTCGAGCAGGAAGTAGACGAACGCAAAGATGCCGTCCACCACGACGATGAGCACGATGCCGGTGACCACGGCACGGGTGGCGGCGTCGCCGACCGCCGAGGCCCCGGCGCTGGTCTGCAGGCCGCGCAGGCACCCGATGCCAGCGATCAGGATCGCGAACACGAAGGATTTGACGAAGCCCGCCATGAAGTCCTGCAGGTGGACGATGCCATCCACTTCCTTCACGAAGGTGACGAAGGGAATCGAGAACGACAGCATCGTGAACGCGCCGCCCAGCAGGCCCACCAGCATCGCGAAGATGGTCAGCAGCGGCGTCATCAGCACCGCCGCGATGACGCGGGTGGTGACGAGGAAGCGCACCGGATCGAGACCCATCGTGGTCAGCGCATCGATCTCCTGGTTGACGCGCATCGTGCCGATCTCGGCCGCGAACGCGGCACCGGAGCGGCCGGCCAGCAGGATCGCCGTCATCAGCGGTCCCAGCTCGCGCAGCATTGAAAGGCCGATCAGGTCGGCGACGAAGATCTCGGCGCCGAAGCGCTTCATCGGCACCGCGGACTGAAAGGCCAGGATGACGCCCAGCAGGAACGAGATCAGCGCGACGATCGGCAGCGCGTCCGCCCCCACACGCTCGCACACCAGTGCCACGTCGCGCCAGCGCACCGACGACGGATGCCGCACCGCATAGGCCAGCGCCGCGATCAACTGCCCGATGAACACGACCTGCGCGCGCATGTCGCGCATCAGGCCGGCCGCGTCGCGGCCGATCTGCTCGATCGCGGGCCGGTGGGCCGGCGGCGGGTCGAAATCGCGGTCGAGGGCTTTCGGGTCGTACTGGCGCAGCAGGTCGCCGAAGGCGGGCTTCAGGTTGGTGACCTCGACCGCGCCCGTACGCGGTTGCCGCAGCAGATCCACCAGCAGCGCCACGCCGGCGCCATCGCAGTAGTCGACGGCCGCCGCATCGACGACGACGGGCCGCGCACCGGCGTCGCGCAGCGCCTGCAGCGCGTCGCGCCAGACGACGGGAATGGTCTGTGCGTCGAGCCGTCCGGACAACGCAAGCAGCACGCGGCCGTCAGAGGCGTCGGAGACTGCCAAGGCCGCGGCGCTCATCGAATCCGCTACGGAGTGACCAGTTCGATGTTGTTGCCGGCCACGCGAACGCGGTCGCCCTCCTGCACCAGCAACGGTTCATAGCGCATGGCCACGACGCGCGGCGGCCCGCTTTCCATCTTGATGGTGACATCCCACCGCTGGCGCCGGTACTCGCTGGGGCGTTGCGCGTAGACCGCGCCGCCGGCGGCGCCGAGCAGCACCATGCCCTGGTTGGTGCCGCCAGGCCCGATGGAAAGCGCGGCCGTCGTGCCGGTGGCCCCGCCCAACCCGGACATGCCCACCGCGCCGGGGGATGCGACGCCGAGCGGCGTCCACTCCTGGCGCTCCGTCACCGGGACGATCGACGTGATGACCCCGCAGGCGCCGCACGGCGTGCTGCCCTGCGCCCACGCCGCACCGGACACCATGGCCGCGAGGCCCGCGATGCACACGAGCAATGTGCGCGGCCTCATTCCGGCAGCGCGTTCAGGTAGAACATCGAGTTGAGCAGCGGCCCGGGCGTGCCCCACGGAGCCAGCCAGCGGATGAAGATCGCATCGATCTCGCCCGACTTGTAGAGGGCGGACAGCGTGCGGTTGACGATGAGGCGGAAGTCCGGGTCGTCGCGCGGCAGCACCAGCGCATAGGGCTCGAACGAGAAATCGGTGGGCACGAACATCAACTCGTCGCCGCGAACATCGGTGGCCTTGATCTGGTTCAGCAGCATGCGGTCGGACGCATAGCCATCGGCGCGGCCGGTCAGCACCAGGCCCACGCCCTCGGTGCCGTCCTTGACGAACACGAGGTCGGCGGTGACGCCGAAGATGCCAAGGGCCTTGCGCAATGCGGTTTCGGTGGTCGTGCCCGGCATCACCGCGACGCGCTTGCCCTTGAAATCGGCGAGCCGCGTGACGGGCGCTCGCGCGCTGACGAGCAGGCTGCCGCCATCGACGAAGATGGGCAGGCTGAAGTCGACGCGCTCCATCCTCGCCAACGTGATGGTGGTGGTACCGCATTCGGCGTCGATCTTGCGCTCGACCACTTCGGTGAGGCGGGTCTCGCCGTCCACCGGGCGCCAGACGACCTTCAGATCCTTGCCCAGCGTCTTGCCGAGTCTTTCGGCGATCTTCTCGCAGAGTTCGACCGAATAGCCGCGGACGCGGCCATCGCGCTGCTTGACGGAAAACGGGGCGGCGGCTTCGCGGTAGCCGAACGTGACCTGGCCGGTGGCGCGGATGCGATCGAGCGTGGGCGACGCTGCCAGCGCTGCGGTCGCAGCGCCAAGCAAGGCCAGCACAAGGGCGGCGCGAATGGGCGGTTTGGGCACGGAAACGGGAGATTCGCGACGAAATTGACTGCACTGAGTTTATCACGCAGCCATTGCAATATCGGGGCTGCGCCGGGGGCTGCCGCAGGGCGGGCAAGACCCGGTTGGTGTAATATTCGGCCCCGGAACCGATTCCCTCCCACGCGGTCCTACGACCATCATTCCTGTCGTCTTGGCGCCCGTTGCAAGGCTCCCCGGATTCGCGATCCCGGTTTCCCACCCACAACGGTTACGGAGCAGTTCCCACGTGAAAAACATTCTCCTCGCATTGTTCGTCGCCGCCGGCTTCGCGGGCGGCGCCATGGCGCAGTCGACACCCGGTACCCTGGGCAAGATCAAGGCGGCCAAGACCATCAACGTCGCGTTCTCCGGCGATTCGCTGCCCTTCTCGTTCGTCGGCCCCAACAACCAGCCGGCCGGCTACTCGATCGACCTGTGCAAGCGCATCATCGCCCAGATCGGCCGCGCGATCAGCGAGCCCGACCTGAAGGTCAACTGGATGGTGGGTTCGGTCACCGAGCGCCTCGCGATGGTCGCCTCCGGCCGCGCCGACCTCGAATGCGCGAACACCACGCAAACCCAGACGCGCCTCGCCAACGTCGACTTCTCGAACCTGATCTTCATCGACGGCGGCGGCTTCATCGTCCGGATGGACTCGACGATCAACAAGATCGGCGACATGGGCGGCAAGCGTATCGCCGTCCTGCAGGGCACCACCACCGAAACGCGCCTCAACGACACGCTGAAGCGCCGCCTCGTCAACGCCACCGTCGTGCCCATCGCCGACGCCAACGCCGGCATGGCGATGCTGGAAGCGGGCAGCGTCGATGCCGTGGCCGGCGACAAGATCAAGCTGGTGGGCATGGCCGCGCAGGCCAAGGAGCCCGGCAAGATCGCCTTGCTGTCCGAGGAACTGTCGTTCGAACCCTATGCCTTCGCGTTGCCGCGCAACGACTCGGCGCTGCGCCTGCAGGTCAACAGCGCGCTGACGCAGATCTATGTCGGCGGCGACATCGAAACCATCTTTGCGCAGTGGCTGGGCAAGCTCGGCCGGCCGTCCGGCCTGCTCGCCGCCATGTACCTTCTGAACGCGATCCCCGATTGATCGCCGTTTCCTGATTTCCTGGAGATACTCAATGATGACCCGTAATTCCATTCGCCGCTTCGGCGCAATTCTCGCGGCAGCCGCCGCACTCGCGCTGGCCGGCTGCAACACGCCGCCCGCGTACCAGGTGACCAACTCCGAAGGTGGCCGCGTCGGCACCGTCGAGTCGATCCAGCAGCACACGGTCCAGAACGTGGACAACGCGGTAGGCGCCATCGGCGGCGCGCTGATCGGCGGCGGCCTCGGCAGCCTCATCGGCGGTGGCACGGGCCGTACCGTGGCCACGGTGGTGGGCGCGGTTGGCGGCGGCTTTGCAGGCAATGAACTGGCCAGCCGCTCGCAGACCATGGTCTGGGTCGTCGGCGTGCGCTACAGCGACGGCAGCTACGCCACCATCCAGCAGACCGCCGCGCCGGGATTGCGCATCGGCGACCGCGTGCGCGTCACGTCCAACGGCATCGAATTGCTGCGCTGATATTCACCAACCAGTAGCAAGCACGGGGCCGTGACGCGGATCGTCCGCGCATGTCCCCACCACGAGGGAGAAAATAATGAAAATTTCAATTCGCAACCTGTCGGCCACCGTGCTGTTCGCGGTGACGGCGCTGGGCTTCACGGCCGCGGCGCACGCGCAGTCGGACCAGCAAAAGCTCGTCAACGCCGCCGATGTCACGCTCAGCAACTTCATGCGCGACCCGGAAATGAAGTGGCTGCAGCAGAACATCCACCGCGCCAAGGCGGTCCTGATCTCGCCGGAAATCGTCAAGGCGGGCTTCATCATCGGCGGCTCCGGCGGCCGTGGCGTCCTGCTGGCGCGCGAAGGCGGCACCGGCAAGTGGGTCGGCCCGGCGTTCTACACGCTGGCCACCGCCAGCATCGGCTTCCAGGCCGGTGTCGCGGCGTCCGAGATGGTCACGCTCGTGATGACGGACAAGGGCATGAACTCGCTCTTGTCCAGCTCGTTCAAGTTCGGTGCCGATGCCAGCGTGGCCGCCGGCCCGGTGGGCGCGGGTGCCAAGTCCGACGTCGTCGCCGACCTGATCGCCTTCAGCCGCTCGAAGGGCGTCTACGGCGGCCTCAACCTGGACGGCACGGTCGTGTCGACCAACGACGAATGGAACAGCGCGTTCTTCGGCAAGAAGGTCTTGCCGCCGGACATCCTGGTGCGTGCCAACGTGACCAACAAGGGTGCCGACAAGCTGATCGCCGCTGTCGCGAAGGCCGCGACCAAGGAAGTTGTTGTCCTGCAGTTCCGGCAAGGGGCCCCGCGGGGCCCTTTGTCATTTTGGCGCGGACTGGTGGTGTGCGCCCGTGCGGCTGCGCCTGGCCGGTGGCCCGAAGATCGATTCCAGCGACGGCGCGACCTGGGGCGCGTGCAGGTGCAGGTCGCGCTCGAGGTCCTCGAGATGCAGCACCATGCGCCGCATGGCGCGCTTCGCATCGCGCTTGCCGATGGCGTCGAGCAGGTCGAGGTGATCGGCGTGGGCGTGCGTGCGGTCGGGCTGCTCATAGAGCGCCACGGCCAGCGACGTCTGCAGGACCAGTTCGTTGAGGTAGCGCACCAGCACCGGGTTGCCGCACAGGCGGCCGAGCGTTTCGTGGAACGCCAATGAAAGCTTGAGGCCGCCGGCGCGGTCGCCCTGCCTATAGGCGGCCTCCTCATCGCGCACCAGGCGGCGCAGCGCCGCGATCTCCGCGCGCGTGATCTTCTCGACGACCAGTGCCACGACGGCCGCCTCGATGGCGCGGCGCGCGGCGAACATGTGCGTGACGTCCTGTACCGACGGCCGGGCCACCACGGCCACGCGCCGGTCGCGCAGCGACACGATGCCTTCATGGGCCAGCCGGCGCAGTGCCTGCCGCACGATGGTGCGGGAGACGCCGAAGTACGCGCCCAGCGGCACCTCCTGCAGCTTGGTCCCCGGCGCCAGCCGCCGCTCGAGGATGGCCGTGCGGATCACGTCGCAGATCGCGTTCTCCGCACCTGCCTTGCCGGCCCCGATCGTGCTGCGCTTGACCATCGCAGCAGCATAGGTCCGGCACCGTCGCGGGTCAACCCGATCGGACATACACTCCCATACCAATCCGGTATACACGATTGACGGCGGCACGCCGTCAAACGGTGCAGTCGCGCCCCCAGTTGGTGCGGGATTGCAGGGGCAACGCACGCTGGCAGCCACGGCCACCCGATCGTCGCGCCATCGCTGCCCGATCCGGTATGCAGCAAGTGTGCGGAGCGATTGACTTTCGCTGCAGGCAGGCAGACGATGGACAGTTGGTGCAGGGCGTGTTGCCCGGCACTGCGCGACGAGGCAACCGTGCCCGGCCACTCCCCTTCCACTGCGCTGCGCTTCCTGCTCAACGGGCAACCCGTTGCCGTGCGCGATCACTCGCCGCAGACCACGCTGCTGCAATACCTGCGCGACGATGCGCGGTTGACGGGCACCAAGGAAGGCTGCGCGGAAGGCGACTGCGGTGCGTGCACGGTGGTGCTGGCCTCACTCGATCCCGCTGCATCGAGCCTGACGTGGCAACCGGTCAACGCGTGCATCCGCTTCCTGCCTTCCGTGGCCGGCAAGGCGGTGTTCACGATCGAGTCGCTGGCGGCAGCCGATGGTTCGCTGCATCCCGCCCAGCACGCGATGGCCGAGGGCCACGGCTCGCAATGCGGCTTCTGCACGCCGGGCTTCACGATGAGCCTCTTCGGCCTGTACAAGAACGCGCGCAACCCGGCGCGCGGCGCCATCGAGGATGCGCTGTCCGGCAACCTGTGCCGGTGCACCGGCTATCGCCCCATCGTCGATGCGGCGCAGGCCATGGTCAGCATGCCGGCACCCGCGGATTGGCGCGGCCCGATGGGCGCCGACGAAGCGCCGTTGCGCGCGTTGCTGGCGGACATGTCTGACGATGCCCCGCTCCGCTACACGGCGGACGGTGCCACGTGGTTCGCCCCGCGTACGGCGGCGGACCTGGCCGCCACCGTCGCGGCCAACCCGGGCGCGCGGATTGTCGCCGGCGCAACGGACGTCGGGCTGTGGGTCACCAAGCACCACAAGGACCTGGGCGACATCGTGTACACCGGCGATGTGGCAGAGATGCAGCGTGTCGCCACTACGGCGACGCATCTTGAGATCGGCGCGGCGGCCAGCCTTGCGTCCGCCTTCGCCGCGCTCGATGTCGAATGGCCGGAGCTGCACGAGGCGTGGGTGCGCTTCGCGTCGGTGCCCATCCGCAACAGCGGCACGGTGGGCGGCAATGTCGCCAACGGCTCGCCCATCGGCGACTCGATGCCGGCGCTGATGGCGCTGGGCGCCACGGTCGTCCTGCAGCACGGAGCCACTACGCGTGAGTTGCCGCTCGAAGACCTCTATCTTGCTTACCAGAAGACCGCGCTGGCGCCCGGCGAATTCGTCGCGCGCATTCGCATACCGACACGCGCGCCTGGCCTCGTGGTGCGTGCGTACAAGATCAGCAAGCGCTTCGACCAGGATATCTCGGCGGTATTCGCATGCATGGCGCTGACGATGGCCGGCACCTCGGTCGTGTCCGCCCGCATCGGCTGCGGCGGC
>JANNNM010000877.1:0-4040 GCA_031398535.1 Betaproteobacteria bacterium
GCCGCTGGCGGCATTTCGAGGCCGGCGGCGTGGCGCGCAAGGCGGAGTTCGATGCGGCGATGGCGGGGCGCTCGCGCGCCGACATCGCGCGGGCGCAGATCGATCTTGCCGTGGTCAGCGTGCTGCTTGACGCCGGCGCGGGGCCGGCGTGGCACTTCACCGAAGCTTCCACCGGCCAGCGCTTGACGCGTTCGGAGGGCCTGGGTGTCGCGAGCTTCCGCGCGTTCAAGGCCGGCGCCTTCTCGGCGTCGCGCGACGACCCGTGTCGCGTCGACGCAGCGGTATTGGAACAAGTGGATGCTGCAACACTGGCGCACTGGTTCCTGGTGACGCCCGGCAATCCGCTGGTGGGGCTGGAGGGCCGTGCGGCGTTGCTGCGCCGCCTGGGTGCCGCACTGGTACGCGATCATGGCAGTGCGCCCGGCGCCGCACGCCCCGGCGCGCTGTTCGACGCGCTGACGCACCAGGGCACGCTGCGCACGATTCGCGCCGAGTCCATCCTGACCGCATTGCTCGATGGGCTGGGATCGATCTGGCTCACCGGCAACACGCTCGAAGGCGTGGCGCTGGGCGATGTGTGGCGCCACCCGCACGCCGGCGGCGACGGTGCGACCGCAGGCTGGGTGCCCTTTCACAAATTGTCGCAATGGCTCGCCTATTCGCTGTTCGAGCCCTTCGAGTGGGCGGGCGTGGCCGTTGCCGGCCGCGACGACCTGACCGGCTTGCCCGAGTACCGCAATGGTGGCCTGCTGCTCGATGCCGGCGTGCTGACGCTGCGCGATCCGGATGCGGTGCTCCACATGCACGACGTCGGCAGCCCGCTGGTGGTGGCATGGCGCGCCTTGACCGTGGTGCTGCTCGATGAACTCGCGCCGCGCGTGCGTGCCGCGCTGGGCGTGCCCGACCTGCCGTTCGCGTGCATCCTCGAAGGCGGCACGTGGGCCACCGGCCGCGCGCTGGCCGCCGAATTGCGCGACGGTGCGCCGCCGCTGACGATACAAAGCGACGGTACCGTGTTCTGATACAGGTTCGATCCAGGTTCACTCCCACGGAAGCGCCATGCCCGCCAATACCCATGTCCTCGACCATCCGCTGATCCAGCACAAGCTGACGCTGATGCGCAAGAAGGAAACCAGCACCACCAGTTTTCGCCGGCTGCTGAACGAGATCGGCTCGCTGATGGCCTACGAGGTCACGCGCGACATGCCGATGCACGAGGTGATGATCCAGACCCCGCTGGAGACGATGAATTCGAAGCTGATCGACGGCAAGAAGCTCGTGTTCGTGCCGATCCTGCGCGCGGGCACCGGCCTGCTCGACGGCTTCCTCAATGTGGTGCCGGGCGCGCGCGTGGGTCACGTGGGCCTCTACCGCGATCCGAAGTCCCTGGTCGCCGTGGAGTACTACTTCAAGATGCCGGGCGGCATGCCCGAGCGCGATGCGATCGTGCTCGACCCGATGCTGGCCACCGGCAACTCGGCGGTTGCCGCGGTTGAACGGCTGAAGGAAACGCAACCGCGGTCGATCCGCTTCGTATGCCTCGTCGCGTGCCCGGAAGGCGTCCGCAATTTTCACGCCGTGCACCCGGAGGTCCCCATCTATACCGCCGGTCTCGACCGCGAGCTGAACGACCACGGCTACATCCTGCCGGGCCTGGGCGATGCCGGGGACCGGATCTTCGGCACGAAGTAGCGTCCAAAGCAACCCATGGCCGACCTGCTGCTGCGCAACGTGTCGCTGCCCGATGGTCGTACGGGCATTGACGTGCTCGTCGATGCGGGACGCATCGTCAATGTCTCGCCGCGCATCAATGCCGACGCGCGCGAGACGATCGATGCAGCAGGCCAGTTGCTGACGCCACCCTTCGTCGATCCGCACTTCCACATGGATGCAACGTTGTCGTACGGCCTGCCGCGCGTGAACGCGAGCGGCACGCTGCTGGAGGGCATCGCGCTGTGGGGCGAGCTGAAGCCCACGCTGACGCAGGACGCGATCGTCGAGCGCGCGCTGGCCTACTGCGACTGGGCGGTCGCCAAGGGGCTGCTGGCCATCCGCTCGCACGTGGATGTCTGCGACCCGCGGCTGCTGGCGGTGGAGGCGCTGCTGCACGTGCGCGAGAAGGTCAAGCCTTACCTCGACTTGCAGCTGGTCGCATTTCCGCAGGATGGCGCATTGCGTTCGGCCAACGCGCTGGAGCAAATGAAGCGCGCACTGACGATGGGCGTCGATGTCGTCGGCGGCATTCCGCACTTCGAGCGGACGATGGCGCATGGCGCGGACAGCGTGCGCGTGCTCTGCGAACTGGCGGCGGAACGTGGCCTGCCGGTCGACATGCACTGCGATGAATCGGACGACCCGATGTCGCGCCACATCGAGGCGCTGGCGCACGAGACGTTGCGCCTCGGCATGCAGGGCCGCGTCACCGGATCGCACCTGACGTCGATGCACTCGATGGACAACTACTACGTGTCGAAGCTGATCCCGCTGATCCACGAGGCGGGCGTGCATGCGGTGGCCAATCCGCTGATCAACATCACGCTGCAGGGACGGCACGACACGTATCCCAAACGCCGCGGCATGACGCGCGTGCCCGAGCTGATGGCGGCCGGCGTCAACGTGGCCTTCGGCAACGATTGCGTAATGGACCCGTGGTACTCGCTGGGCAGCGCCGACATGCTCGAGGTGGCGTCGATGGGCCTGCATGTCGCGCAGATGACGAGCCAGGACGGCATGCGCGCGTGCTTCGATGCCGTCACGGTGAATGCGGCGAAGGTGATGGGGCTGGAGGGCTACGGTGTCGCGCCGGGCAACCGCGCCGACTTCGTGCTGTTGCAGGCGAGCGATCCCGTCGAAGCGATCCGGCTGCGCGCCGCGCGCCTCAAAGTGTTTCGCGCGGGCAAGGTGGTGGCCGAGTCACCCGCGGCCACGGCACGTCTCGATCTGCCGGGCCGGCCGGGGCATGTCGACTGGCGCGCGCCGGTGCACACACGGCCGGCGACCCGTTGAACGGTCGCCGCACCCTGTTGCGCGGAACCTGTTTATGATCCGGATCGAATGATGAACCAGGGTGTTCGGCGCGAAGGCAGGTTCCACATCAGCATCTGGTGCGTCGCCTGCATGGTCATCGTCCTGCTCGGGCTGCAGGTCATGCCTGCAGTCGGCCAGGCGCCCGCGCCTGTTGCCGTGGCCGGTCCCGACATCTCGGCCGTGGTGGCGATGCCGGTCATCATCGACGGCAGCAAGAGCCACGATCCCGGCGGGCAGCGCATCACCTTCCACTGGACCATCGCCGAGGCCCCGCCCGGAAGCCTGGCGACGGTCGACGCGCACGATCCCGCGCCGGTGTTCGTGCCGGACCTGGCGGGGACCTATCTGTTGCAACTGGTTGTCAGCCGGCAGAACGGGACGACGAGCCCGCCGTCCAGCATGGCGCTGATCGCCTTTGCGAACAGCCCCTTCCCCAATGCGCGGGCAGGCAAGGACCGCCGCGTCCCGGTGGGCATGCGGGTCGAACTCGACGCCGGCATGAGCCATGACCCGCTCGACCGACCACTGGCATTTCGCTGGTCACTGTTGTCGGCGCCGAAGGCAAGCAGGTTCGGCGATGCGGACCTCATGCACCGCGACAGTCCGAGGGCGTGGTTCACGCCGGATGTGCCCGGCACCTATGTGCTCCGGCTTCATGTCGGCAATGGCGAGCACACCGCCGAAGATCGCGTCGTGGTGACCGCGGTCGCCGGCAACATCGCGCCGGTCGCCGAGCCCGGCTGGTTCCAGTACATCGAGCGCAAGGGACCGGTCGCGTTGAACTGCGCGGCAAGCATGGATCCCGACGCCGGTCCTTCGCCGCTCGCGTTTGCGTGGAGCCTGGTGGCGCGGCCACCGGACAGTGCGCTCGAAAACCATGCGATCCGCGATGCGGGCACTGCTGTCGCGGGCTTCACGCCCGATGTCGATGGCTCGTACGTCTTCCGGTTGACGGTGACCGACTGAGTCGCGAGCGTTGCCGACAACGTGCTGGTGCGGCGATCGAGTGCTGG
>JANNNM010000881.1:0-11253 GCA_031398535.1 Betaproteobacteria bacterium
GGGGTGGCGCAACGGCTGGAGAAAGTCAGGACCGCGGGCGCGGATGACCCCGTCACCCGGCAGCTGCAGCGCTTCAGCGATGCGGACGCCTACCAGCAGCACAACGGCCTTGAATTCGTCGAGCAGTCGCCCGGCAGCGCCACCTACCGGATGCGCGTCGAACCGCATCACATGAACTTCAACGGCAAGTGCCACGGTGGCGCGATGTTCACGCTGGCCGACACCGCGTTCGGGGTTGCCGCCAACGCCTATGGCGTGGTCGCGGCCGGCATCGATACGCACATGACGTTCCAGGTGGCGGTGGACCTGGGCGAGGTGCTGACCGCGCGCTCCACCGAAGTGAGCCGCAGCAAGAAGATTGCGATCTATCGCGTGGACATCACGCGCGGCGACGGCAAGGTCGTGGCGTCGTTCACCGGCACCGTGTACATGACGGGGCATCCGCATGCGGCGCATCTGACACATCCCGGATGAGTACCTTCGCGTTGCAGCGGTCCCGCTACTTCCCGCAACTCAACCCTGCCGCCGCATCCTTGGCCGGCAGCGTCACCTCGAAGTCGAGCGTGAACGTGGTCTTGTCGCGGCCGCCGGTGATCCTGCCGGCCAGCACGCCACCCGGCTTGATCTCGCCAGCCATCTTCTCCACCTTGAAGTCCTTGCCGGCGTCCACCACCCACTGCACGCCGGAGATGGCCGACTTCGCGTGATTGGTGTTGAGGTCAATGATCTTCACGCCGGCAGGGGAGGCCACCGGCGTGCCGCCGCCCGGGCAGAACATCGCCTGCAATTTTGTCCGTGGCTTGCCGTCCTTCGTGTCCTTCGCGTACGACGACAACTGGAATTCCTCAATTTCCGACGGCACGATCGGGTCCTCGTTGAACCAGATCGCCACGCTGTTGTTGTCCTGGAACAGCGAGACGGCGCAATGCGCGGTCTTAAACGCGGTGCCGCCCATCTGGCCGCTGGCCGTGCAGCGATCCGTCACCGGCGCGGCCTTCTCCGCCGCGGTTGTCGACGAAGCCGCGCCCGCCGCCGCAACACCGGTCGGCATCGGCTGCCCGGGCGCCCACGCGCGCGTGATCGCCTGTGCCTGCAACGCCTGCGGACCGGACATTTTCGACGCCATGGCATCGCGGTGCGCCGCGTACTCGTGGTTGCCGCCACGCGCGGCGATTGCATAGTAGACGTAGGCCAGTACCGGGTCCTTCGCCACGCCATCGCCGTTGTCGTAGGCCACGCCCAGCTTGAACTGCGCACCCACCATGCCCTGGTCGGCTGCCTTGCGGAACCACGACACCGCCAGCGCATCATCCTTCGGCGCGCCGGTGCCCTTGGCGATCATCAAGGCCAGGTTGAATTGCGCGGTGGGGTTACCGAGGTCCGCGGCCTCCCTGAACCACGCCACGGCCTGCGCGTCGTCCTTCGGCACGCCGTCGCCCATGGCGTAGATCACGCCCAGCTCCTGCAGCGCTGCCGTGTGGTTCTGCGCGGCCGCCTTGCGGAACCAGGCGATGCCCTGCGCCTTGTCGATCGGATATCCACGCCCGAATTCGTGCATGAGGCCAATGCGGTACTGCGCCTCGGCGTCGCCACGGTCGGCCAATGGACGCAACTCCTTCACCGCCGTGGCGTAGTCCGCTTTCGCGAGCGCGGCCAGGCCTTCGTTCAATCCGGCAAATGATGGATTGCAGCACAATAGCGCCGTGATGAATGCAAACCACGTTGAAGTTCCAACGCTGGCGACCATCGCTTCCTCCTGCGGTTGTGCGGCGCCGTCATTCTGGCACGTCGGCAGATTACGGCAATGCATGATCGTGATGGTGACCGCGTGGCTCGGATGGGCGGCGTCCAGCGCAGGGGCGGCGGACAAGATGCTGCCGGACGCGAGGCTGGTTCCCGGTGGCGTCGCGCTGGTGCGCATCGATGCACCCGCACATGCCGCGCCACGCGCCTCCCTTGCGGGAGCGCCGGTCATGGTGCTGCGACAGGGCGACCACTGGCTTGCGGTCGTCGGCATTCCGCTGGCGACCGTGCCCGGCAAGCTGTCGCTCGCCGTCGAGCAGCAGGACGGAACCAGGTCCAAGCTTGAACTTGTCGTCAAGCCCAAGCAATACGCCGAGCAGCGACTTCGTGTCGCCCCGAGAATGGTCGAGCTGTCGCCGGAGGATCTCGCGCGGGCGGATCGTGAACGCCCGATCATCCAGGCGGCGCTGGCCACCTTCAGTGACGCACCCCCCGCCACGTTGCGATTGCAACAGCCGGTACCGGGGCCGCGCTCGAGTTCCTATGGCTTGCGCCGCGTGTTCAACGGCAAGCCGCGCAGTCCGCATACCGGCATGGACATCGCCGCACCGGCGGGCACGCCGATCATGGCGCCCGTGCGCGGCAAGGTGGTGGCGGCCGGCGACTACTTCTTCAATGGCAACACCGTCATCCTCGACCACGGGCAGGGGCTGGTCACGATGTACGGCCACATGAGCTCGATCAGCGTGGCCATCGGCGACGTCGTCGAGACCGGTGCCGTCATCGGCAAGGTGGGGGCGACCGGACGCGCCACCGGCCCACACCTGCATTGGGGCGTCACGCTCAACCGCACGATGGTGGATCCAGCGCTGTTCCTGGATCCCTGACGCCTGCTACGGCGCGGCGGCCGCCCCAGTGCCCGCCTTAGGACCCGGACCGGTCATCCGCAGCGAACCATTGTCCATCAGCCGCTTGACCTCCGGCGAGGCCAGGATCGCGTTCTTCGCGGCGATGCGCAGCCGGTCCACGGCGTCGCTGTCGAGCACGAACGAGGTCGGCAGCGTGTTGAGATAGGCCCGTTCTTCCTTGTCGGGAAGCGCGTCAAACGAAACCTCGATCACGCGGATGTTGATGTCCGGCGCCCGCATGACGAACTGCAGCTTTTCCGCCAGGGCCGGGTAGGTCTTGATCACGTCGCGCACTTCGCGCAGCGTGGCCCAGCGCGCCTGGACGTCGCGCAGTGTCTCCACCGTATCGTAGGAGTAGCGGTCGATGGGTGTACCCGTCGCCTTCAACAGGACGTCGACGAGCCCGGGCGAATCCTCGCGCTTGTTCCAGTCGTTGGGTGGCGTGGCCAGCGAGTTCACCACGAAGATGAAGACGTTGCGGACATGATCGTAGGGCGTCTTTTCGCCCAGCGCGTGCAAGGCCTCGAAGGTGGACAGCACGTCGAGCACGCCGCGCATGCCGACATTGTCGGAGACGCCGCCATCCACCAGATGCAGGTAGGGCCGTTCCGCGCGATTGGCGAACGCCTGCAGCTCCTGCAGGCGCTTGACCGTGCGCGCGGCAGGTCGCGGCGGATTGGGGTTGTCCACGAAGTACTTCGCCCATGGCGGCGGCTGGAAGTCGCAGGTGCCGCCGTAATTGTCAATCGTGATTGACGACAGGACGACGGGCACGGCCGACGACGCGGCCGCCGCGCGCGCCAGGCGAAAGTCCGCCAGACTGGAGCACAGGACGTCGAAATTTTCGGTATTGAAGATGAGCCGCGTGCCTTCGGCGAGATCAGTGGCGCTGACCAGGATGCGCGGCCCGTCGCGTCGCAGGTCATTGTAGGTGGCGCCCTTGAACAGGATCTCGTCGTAGAAATTGGCCGCGAGCTCCGAGCGGCCCCAGCCGGTGGAACCCAGCGCGAACCAGTTGCCCGGGTTCAGCGCCCGCGACACCAGGTCCCCCTGCACGTTGCGCTTGAGGAATGCCGTTTCGTAGACGTCGAAGAGCTGGTCGCCGTAGAGCCCGAAGGCCAGTGCGGTGAAGCTGCCGCCGGAAATGCCGGTGATTACGTCCACCGTATCCAGCACCCGCACCTGCCGCCCGCTCTTGGTCGTGCTCTGCATGTCCCGCAGCGTCTCGAGCACGCCGTAGGAGAATGCGGCCGCGCGCGTGCCGCCGCCGGAGAAGGCCAGGATGACCAGCGTGGCGTTGTCTTCGGCCGTCTCGGACTTGCGCTCGATGCGATAGGCCTTGTTCGCGTCGTAGCGGTCGAAGGGGACATTGACCGGCCGCACCGCGCATCCGGCGAGAATGACGGCGGCGACGAGCAGCGCCGCGACACGCCGCATTGGCTGCACACGATGCCAGGCCAGGGATCCGAAGCCGGGCCGTGCGGAGAGGCGTGGGCTGGAGGGCGGCACGTTGGGCCGCAGGGGTCCTGACAGTAGCGCAGACATGTCGGTTGGTCGGTCGTGTGGATGCCGGGGACAGGGGGCGTCGCCCGGCGCAGGCGAGATCTTCAGGCAACCCGCGTATTGTAAATGCTGCAATCTCTTTGCGGCACGGCCGATGGCCTGCCGTCCTACCCCCCACCGGCGGCAGCTCCTAGGTCAGGAGGTGGTTCGTCCGATTGGACGTCGGCAGACAACAGCGTTGAATCGAGGACATCACTCCATTGGCCTCGTCCCATGTCATCGTTGCGCTATGCGGTACTTGCCATTGCCCTGATTTCCGGCTTGGGGACCTCCCTTGCGCACGCGGAGAAGAAGACCGTATGCACCATCACGGTCAACTCGTCCGACGAGAAGGAAACCTTTGCGCGCAGCCTGCCGCCCGACAAGTTCCAGTTCGTCGAGCTGGTGGAGCGCGGTCGTGCGGATTGGCTGGAATCGGCGTGCCGGCAGGGCGTCCGTTGCGACATGCTGGTGATCTCCGGCCACTACGACGGCGGCTACGCGTTCTTCTCCGACCAGTTGGACAAGAGCGAGCATCTGCCGGTCGATGAGCTGGAGCGTGCGTCGTGCAGCGGTTCCTGCGGCGGCCTGTTCGCGCAGCTGAAGGAGGTGTACCTCTTCGGCTGTAACACGCTCGATGCGGGCGCAAACAGGAATGCGTCGGCCGAGATCGGACGCAGCCTGTTGCGTTCAGGGTATTCGCGCGCCGACGCCGACCGGCTGGCGCGTGCGCTGGGCACCCGTCACGGCGAGAGCAGCCGTGACCGGATGCGCCAGGTGTTCAAGGGTGTCCCGGCCATCTATGGCTTCACGTCCGTGGCGCCGCTGGGCGCAACCGCCGCGCCGATCCTGCAACGCTACCTGCAATCGGGCGGCGCCAGCGAAGTGGCCACGGGCCGCACCAGTAGCCGCCTGCTCGGCAGCTTTGCCGGGCACTCGATGGTGGCGGTGAGCGGCATCGGCGGCAATGACCCCATGGCCGTCCATCGTCAGGACCTGTGCCGGTTCCACGACGAGCGCCTGTCACCCGCACAGAAGGTGGAGTTCATCCACGAACTGCTGGGTCGCGAAACGGCCGAAGTGCGAATGTTCCTCGACCGCATCGAACGTTATGCCTCGGCCTTGCCCGTCGAAGAGCGCGAGATCCTCACGGTCGTGCATGCGCTGGACCGCATTGCCGCCGATGAACCGGCCCGGCTGCGCTACCTGGCCTTTGCGCGGGACGCCGACCAGGTGAGTGTGCGTGCCCGGATGCTGGACCTCGCACAAAACCTCGGCTGGCTCACCCCGGACGAAAAGTGGTCGGAAATGGTCCGCATGCTGGGCGAGCAGCTGGAGCGCGACACGTTGAATGCCGCCGACGTCGACCAGGTATGCACGCTCAACGCCGACCACGCCTACAACGAGGTCCTGCTGGAACTGCCGCCGCTGGCCGCGCACCGCGATGGCGTGCCGCAGGCCGCCATGCTGGCCTGCCTTGGCAACGTGGAATCGCATGCCCGTGTGCTGCAGGCTCTCACCGGTCCCAGCGATGACGAGGTGGCCTTTGCCCAGGTGTATTTGCGCCATCGGCCCATCCAGGACCCGCGGGAACTGCGCGCCATCACCGCCAGCGTGGCCCGGATGAACGACCCGGTGTCGAAGGTGCGGGCGCTGCAAAGCCTGGCCCACCTGCGGCTGGCCGATCGCGTCAGCCTCGACACGTTGGCATCGATGTATCCGCAGGCCGAGAACTCCGGCGTGCAGGTCGCCATCGCTGGCGTCTTCATCCGCGCCGACTATGCGGCGCTGGCGCGGCCGCAACTGGTCCAGACACTGCGCGAACATCGCCTGAAGTCGGGTACGAGCCAGAACGCGATTGACGTGCTGATCCGCCGGCTGGAAGTGAACTGAGCGGTCGTCGCCGCGGCCCGATCGGGCAGGCGCGCGCAGCGGTCGTCCTACATAAGCGACAGTTTCCGCGCATTCGCCGCGATTGCGAATCGAGGTCGGCCAGCCGGGACTGCGCGCGCATGCACCGTGCAATACTGGCGGGTGCATTTTTCCCGCCCTCCATCGATGTCGTCACTATGTGCGCGCATGCTGCTTGCGTCCGTGGCCATGCTGGCGTTCGTCGCGACGGGTCACGCACTCGCCGCCGACCGCAAGACGGTCTGCACGATCACCGTCAACTCGCCGGACGAGGGCGACATCTTCAAGAAGTACCTGCCGAAGGTCGAATACGACTTCGTCGAACTGGTCGAGCGCGGCCGCCCCGATTGGCTGGCCTCCGCCTGCCGCGCCGGCGTGAAGTGCGACCTGCTGCTGATTTCCGGCCACTTCGACGGCGGTACCGAGTTCTACACCGACCGCCTCGACGCGCGTGAATTCCTGCCCGTCGACGAGATGGAGAAGGTGGGCTGCAGCGATTCCTGCCCCGGACTCTTCTCGCAGTTGAAGGAGGTCTACCTCTTCGGGTGCAATACGCTCAACGGCGAAGCGATGCGCAGCGCGTCGGCCGAGATCGGGCGCAGCCTCGTGCGTGCAGGCCATTCACCCGCCGATGCCGAGAACCTGTCGCGGATGCTCGCCGAGCGCCATGGCGAGAGCAACCGCGACCGCATGCGCCACATCTTCAAGGACGTGCCTGTGATCTACGGCTTCTCGTCCAAGGCGCCGCTGGGCAGGTCTGCAGGGCCGTTGCTGGAACGCTACTTCCAGGCCGGGGCCGCGGCGGAAGTCGGCAACGGTCGCCCCAGTACGAAATTGCTGAGCCTGTTTGCACCCGTATCGATGACCACTGTGGCGGGCATCACCGACGCCGACCCGCGCGCCGGCTTTCGCCGCGATACGTGCCAGTTTGCCGATGACCGGCTGACGCCCGCCCAGAAGGTCAGCCACGTCCACGCGTTGCTGAAGCGTGACATGGCCGAGGTGCGCCTGTTCCTCGATCACATCGAGAAATATTCGGCAACGCTGGATGCCACCGTCCGGCAGGCGCCCGAAGTCGCCGCAGCGCTGGACGACATCGGGCAGGACGCGGCAACGCGCACTCGGTATCTCGAGTTCGTGCGCGACGCCGACGACCCGGCCGTCCGCGCGCGCATGGTGGAATTGGCGCGCACCATGGGGTGGCTGTCACCGGCCGACCAGCGCGCCGAGGTGATGCGGATGTTCGGCGAGCAGATCGCCAAAAGCAGCGTCACCACCGCAGAAGTCAGCCTGGCCTGCGCGCTCAACCAGGATCGCGCGTTGGCCAGCGAGCTCGGCCGCCTGCAGCCGACGGCAGCGCAGGTCTCGAACGTGGCCAACGCGGCATTGCTGGCCTGCCTCGGCAGCGCCGAGGGGCACGCCCGCACGCTGCGCGCGCTGACCAGCCAGGACGATGCCAATGTGCAGATGGCCCAGGTCTACCTGCGCCACCGGCCGCTGGCCGACGTCGAGGAAGTGCGCGCCGTCGCCGCCAGCATCACCAAGATGAGCGCCTCCGAGGCCCAGGTCCGCGCCCTGAATACGCTCGCGGGGCAGTCATTGCAGGATCGCGAAAGCATCCAGGCGCTGGCGCGCCTGTTCCCGGTCGCCAAGTCCGTGGACGTGCAGCGGGCCATTGCCGGCGTGCTGATCCGGTCCGACTACCAGTCGCTGCCGCGGCCCGAGCTGGCGCAGGCACTGCAGAAGTCGCGACTCAAATCGCCGGATGGCGCCGACATGATCGATGCGCTGATCCGGCGGCTGCAGGCGCCCTAGCCTAAGCGGAACCTTCCGGCCGTCTGCGGCTCCTATCCGAGCGCCGTCCATCCCCGTGCGGATGCATCGATTTCGGGGAACGTGGCACTATTGAGGCGACGCTGACTCGCCTCGCATGGCCATGCCGCCCCAGGGCGGCCTGACGGCCCTTCGACATCATCAGGACGATCGCTCGTGAACTTCGCGTGGCCCGAACTCCTTTGGCTTCTGCTGCTCGCGCCGCTGCTGGTGGCGGCCTACGTGTGGCTGCTGCAGCGAAAGAAGCGCGCCGTCATCGCGTACTCCGACGTGGGCCTCGTCCGGCAGGCGATGGGCCGCGGGCGCATCTGGCGCCGGCATGTTCCCCCGGCGCTGGTGCTGTGCAGCCTGGTCGTGCTGATCATCGGCACCAGCCGCCCCAGCGCGATCATGCCGCTGGCCTCGATGCGGCAGACGATCATCCTAGCCGTGGACGTCTCGATCAGCATGGACGCCACCGATGTCGAGCCCAACCGGCTGTCCGCTGCCCAGCTCGCCGCGAAGGCGTTTGTCGAGGAGGCGCCGTCCAACCTGCGCATCGGCCTCGTCACCTTCGGCGGCAGTGCAGCCGAAGTACAGGCGCCGACCGACAACCGCGCCGACCTGCTGGCGGCCATCGAACGATTCAGCCTGCAGCGGGGCACGGCCACCGGCAGCGCCATCTACACGGCACTGGGCTCCCTGATCCCTGAAGCAGGTCTCGAGCTGCAGGCGATGAACCTCGGCAGCAAGATGCTGCAGGACCGGCGCGTGGCAGGCCTCGACCGGCCGCGCAACGGCAAGGAAAAAGGCGGTGCGCCGGTCGAGCCCGGGTCGTATACGTCCGGCGCCATCATCCTGATGAGCGACGGCCAGAGCACGATGGGGCCGAAGCCCCTCGATGCCGCGCAGGTGGCGGCCGAGCATGGCGTGCGCGTCTTCACCATCGGTTTCGGCACGAAAGAGGGCGCCACCGTGCGCGTGATGGGCATGTCCATCTTCGTGCGTCTGGACGAGGCGACGCTGAAAAGCATCGCCGACATCACGAAGGGCGCCTATATCCACGCGGGTACGGCTGCAGAATTGAAACAGGCGTACCAGGACCTGACGACTCGCATGATCGTCGAGCGCAAGGAAGTCGAACTCTCGTTCGCCTTCGTTGCTGGTGGCCTGATCCTGCTGCTGACAGCGCTGGGGCTGTCGCTCTACTGGTTTCCACTGGCCGCTGGCGCCACGCCATTGCGCGGCCGGCGTCCAGTTTCCCCTTAGACCTCTTCCGTGCTGGTGATCGTCGGGGCTTCCGGCGGCGTTGCGTCGTCCTTGGCGTGATGTTCCTGGTGCGGCTTGCGCCCAGGTTGCGGCTTCTCGTCGGCGCCAGGGGCAACGTCCTTGCCCTGATGCTTCTTTTCCTGCTGGACCTTCTTGTCGTGCGCGATGTTGCGGGCGTCGGTCATGGTTCTTCTCACTTCAATGGACAGACCACCACAGTACGCTCGCGCTGGCCAGCCAACGTAGGAGTGCTGGCCAATCAACGTAGGTGCGACGCGCGGTGCGCGGAGCCAACGATCATCAGGCGGTGGTGGGTCCGCCCCGTGCAACTTCGACGACGAACAGTGCACCGTCTCGAGCGTTCCCGCTCGGGTGCTACCAGCGGTTTCTGCAGGTACCGGGCTCTACATCAGAAAGCTTTCATTGATCATCCGCAGTTCATTGGGATCCGTCACGGTCGACGATGTTTCAGGCAATCCTGCAGACATCCGCATTAACGCCAACACGAGGATGCCGCCGCATGCGCCCACCATCAATGCCACCACGAGCCACCAGAATGAAACCATCGCGTACCCCCACGCTTGGTCAAGCAACTTCACGCCGGGATGTGCGGCCCGGCTACGCCGCTCAATCTGCCCGCGGGTACGGGCAGCTGAATTTATTGTGGATTACATTGTGTTCCGACGAACTCAAAAAAAAGGGGCGCGGCGCAAGCCGGGCCCCTCAATTGCAATGCATCGCGTGATGCGCACGTAAGCGTCACGTTCAATCCCAACTCAACGCGCCACCAGTCTGATACTCAATCACCCGCGTCTCGAAGAAGTTCTTCTCCTTCTTGAGATCGATCATCTCGGCCATCCACGGGAACGGGTTGTCGGCCTTCTCAAACAAAGGATCAAGCCCAATCTGCTGGCACCGCCGATTGGCAATGAACCGCAGATACTCCTTGAACATCGGCGCGTTCAATCCAAGAACACCACGCGGCATCGTGTCCTCAGCGTACCGGTACTCAAGTTCGACCCCTTGCTTCATCAGATCCGCGATCTCCGCCTTGAACTCATTGGTCCACAGGTGCGGGTTTTCGAGCTTGATCGTGTTGACGAGATCGATGCCGAACGAGCAGTGCATCGACTCATCACGCAGGATGTACTGGTATTGCTCGGACGTGCCGGTCAGCTTGTTCTGCCGGCCCATGGCCAGGATCTGCACGAAGCCGACGTAGAAGAAGAGGCCCTCCATGATGCAGCTGAACACGATCAGGCTTTTGAGCAGTGCCTGGTCGGTCTCGGTGGTGCCGGTCTTGAACATCGGATCGGTCAGCACGTTGATGAAGGGGATCAGGAAGTCGTCCTTGTCCTTGATCGACTTGATCTCGTGGTACGCGTTGAAGATCTCGGCTTCGTTGAGGCCCAGGCTCTCCGTGATGTACTGGTAGGCGTGCGTGTGGATGGCCTCTTCGAAGGCCTGGCGCAGCAGGTACTGGCGGCACTCGGGCGCCGTGATGTGGCGGTAGGTGCCCAGCACGATGTTGTTGGCGGCGAGTGAATCGGCGGTGACGAAGAAGCCCAGATTGCGCTTGACGATCAGCCGCTCGTCGTCGGTGAGGCCGTTGGGGTTCTTCCACAGCTCGATGTCGCGCTGCATGTTCACTTCCTGCGGCATCCAGTGGTTGGCGCACGCAGAGAGGTACTTTTCCCAGGCCCAGCGGTACTTGAAGGGGACGAGCTGGTTGACGTCGGCGGAGCCGTTGATCACGCGCTTGTCTTCCACACGGACGCGATGGAAGTTCTCGGGCGCGGCTTCCTTGTCGACGTCGATGTCGTGCACGGGCTCGCGGGACAGGATGCCGCCCAGGACCTGGGCGCGGATGGTTTCGGGCGTACGCGGGGCGCGGCCGGGCAGGGCTGCGGCGGGGGCGTCGTCGTCAAAGCTCAACATGTCGGGGTTCTCCTTAAACTATTTTTATTGGGGAACGGGTACGGATTGCTTGGCCCCTTCGTCTGCAGGCGAGGCTTTAGCCTCGCAGGTGTGGCGCGGCCTTTCGCCTGCGTGGCTAAAGCCTCGCCTG
>JANNNM010000927.1:0-4485 GCA_031398535.1 Betaproteobacteria bacterium
CCCCAGCCCCAGCCCCAACCCGGCGCCCAACCGGCGCCCCACCAGCCCGGACCCCAGCCGGCACCCCAACCTGACCCCCAACCCCAACCCCAGCCGGCACCCCAGCCTGGACGCCAGCCGCCATTCCAGCCGTTGTTCCAACCATTGTTCCAGCCGTTATTCCAGCCGCGCCCGCCATGCCATTGCTGACCGCCGTTGTTCCAGCCGCGCCCGCCGTTCCACTGCTGGCCGCCGTTCCAGCCGCGTCCGCCATTCCATTGCTGGCCACCGCCGTTCCAGCCCGGACGGCTTCCGCCATTCCAGGACTGTCCGCCACCGCCATTCCCGCCGGGACGTCCGCCGGTGGCACCCTGCCCGCCATTGCCGCGGCCGCCACTCTGCGCGCTTTGATACGCCGCGGATTGAAAGCTCTGGCCGGCACCGGACGCGGCGCCGACCACGCGATTGCCCGGTGCATACCCATTGTCGGTGCCCGCCTGCCCGTAACGGCTGCCCGTGGTATTGGCGGTGCCCGCCTGTCCATAGCGACTGCCCGGCGCTGCCGCGAGTGCGGTACCCGGCGCGCCGTTGCGATTGAGATTGCCGTTGGCGCCGGTGCCACCGGTGCCGCCGCGATAGGCCGGCCCGCCGGCGACCGCGCCCGAGGGCACGGCGCGGCTGCCGGGCGCGCCTGCATAGCCCGGGTTGGCAGTACCGCCCCGGTAGACAGGCGCACGCGCCGTCGCTGCGGGTGCGGGTGCGCTACCGCGCATGCCGGGGTTGCCTGCGTAGCCGCCATTCGGGACCGCGACACGGTTGCCGCTCATGCCCGGCGCGCCCGCCATGGCATTGCCGCCGCGATAGCTCTGCGCGACGCCTGCGTTGCCGGGCGCCGCGCCGCCGCGGTAGCCCCCCGAGCCACCGGCATAGGCGCCCCCTGCGAAGGAGCCACGCGAACCGCCACCCTGGGCCATGCCCATGCTGCCGCCGGACATGCCGCCGCCGGAGGCTCCGGGGCCGCGGCCACCGCCGCCGCCCATGCCGCCGTAGCTTCCGCCACCACCGCCGCCGCCGGGGCCACCGGAGCGGCCCTGGGCATCGGCGATCCCGCTGGCCGCCAGGGCGGCAGCAGCTGTCAGGGCGAACGCTAGTTTATGCACGATGAACCTCCTCCAGCTTCTCGCACGGCCACGCCGCGCGTTCCATCCTCGACCGAATCGGGACGATAGTAAACATTCAACGCATAAGGCAATGGCGGGTTGACAGTAGTGCCCCACGGTTACAACTTGTCGCAACGGGTCGCCGGGGCCCGCAACGGGCGTCCTACATGGCAACCACCACCCAACCGGACCCGGCGATTGTTCTAGAATCGCGGGTTCTCCCTACCGCTTTCGAGGACCGACATGCCCGCCGAACCGCGCAACCCCGATGCCAGCATGGACCCCGCTTCGCTGTACCGCGAGGAAATCGTCACCGACCGCCGCGTCGGCACGATCCGGCTGATGGCGCCCATCAAGGCCGACGGCACCGCCGACGACTCGCGGCCCACCATCTACACCGGTGAAGCCCAGATCATGACCAACATGGGGGCGCTGCCAGTCAGTTTCGACATCGAGGCCGCGTCGCTGGCCGAGGCCGTCGAGAAATACGGCGAGTCGGCCAAAACCGGCATCGAGCGCACGATGCGCGAACTGCAGGAGATGCGCCGCCAGCAATCCTCCGGCCTCATCGTACCCCCTGCCGGCGCGGCCAGCGCCTTGACCGGCGGGATGGGCGGGATGGGCGGCGGCAAGATCCAGCTGCCGTAACCGGTTTCCACAGCTGCGCCTCGGCCGGATGGCCGATGGCGCGCACGGCATGGCGGCGCGATGCTGGGGGTGTCACCACCCCGCCGCGGAGCCGCCATGTCCCACCTGCTCGACCCTGTCCGCCTCACCTCCGCGGCCGCCTACGTCGCCGCGCTGGACGAGCTCGAGGACCTGACGCTCGCCGACCCCGGCACGCCCGGCGGCCGCCGCTTCGACGAGCTGGTCACGCTCATTGAAGAATACGAAGCGGAGCGCGACGGCTACGACCTGCGACGTATGAAGCAGCTGCTGGCCTCGACCAGCTAGCGCATGCGCAACGGATGGCGCAGCTGGTGTAAGACAGGCACCGACGGTGATATCGCGATCCCGCTGATCGTGCGCGGTCGCGGCGGTCACTACAGTAGTGCCATCGATTGCGGCGCGCACCAGGTCATCCCGCCGCCATTGCCTGCGCGAACCCGCGCCAGGCGCGCCACAGGGGACATCACCATGCCTACTCGCTGGATTCTTGCCGGACTCTTCGCGTTTTCCGTCGCCGCGATTCTGGGCTTCGCCATGGCGCTGGCCGGACCCGTTGCGCCACTGCGCCTGCTCGGTGGCATCACCGCATTGCTGGGTGTTCTTGGCGCGATCGTGCATGCGCAGTTGCTGCAGGATACCGATCCGCATGCGTGGTCCGTCGTGCGTTACCGCATCGCCGAAATCCCGGGCCAGCTGCGCACTCGCCTGATGGCACTGCAAAGCATGCTGCGCCCGCACGCCGACGCGACCTGACCCTGCCCGTCAACCTGCGCCGGCCTGGCGCGAGTACCGGACCCTGCCGCAAGCCTTTACGCGGCCATGGCGGGGCCCTGCCCCGATCCCTGCGCCACCAACCGGCCACGACCGTTGGCCTTGGCCGCATACAGCGCGAGGTCGGCGCGCTGGATCCACGCTTCCACGTCTTCTGCGCGTGGTGAAACCTGCGCCGCACCCACGCTCGCCGTACAGCGCAGATCCCGCACCCGCTCGAACGTCAGCGCCGCGATCTGCGCCTGGATCCGCGCCGCGGTTTCCTGCGCGCCGTCGAGGTCCGTCTCGGGCAGGATCAGGATGAACTCGTCGCCGCCATACCGCACCGGCGTGTCGCTGCCGCCGCGGCTGCCGCGCAACGTTTGCGCCACGCCACGCAACACATCGTCGCCGGCATGATGGCCGTGCAGGTCGTTGATGCGCTTGAAGTGATCGATGTCGAGCAGGATCAGTGCAACCGCGCGACCCGTCTCGCGCGCCCGCAGCAGTTCAGCCTCGGCCACCGCCAACCCATGGCGCCGGTTGGCCAACCCCGTCAGTTCGTCCGTGCGGCCGACTTCATCCAGGCGGCGATTCTGGTGCACCACGCGACTGGCCAACTCCCAGTTGACGATGCAGATCGAAAGCGGATAGGCCACCAGCAAAGGCAAGCAGGCCAGCAGCACCGGCATCGGTGTCTGCAGCGCCACCGGAAAGTGGAGCATCGCCGACGTGTACGCGCAGGTCACGAGCAGCCACGGCAGCGTGCGCCACAGCAAACGGGGGCCACCCGCCGCGATCTTGTCCACGCACAGCATCGTCAGCAGCAGCACGCTGGGCAGCAGGTTGAACTGGATCACGGCGATCCACATGCCGCCGAGTGCCGAGTCCACCATCAGGTTGCGCTCCTCCATCGCCCGCGGGGATTCGCTGCGCTCGGCCAGCCGCCGCGACGCCTGCGGCCAGACCACGCTGTTGCACGCCAGCAATACCCACCATGGCCACTCGCTGCCCTGCAGCCAGAGCACCGACGCGACGCCCAGCGCACCCAGTGCCATGCCCAGCACGCGCAACCGATGCACGCGCCGGACAAAGGCCACTTCGCGCGCGCGGCCCGCCCCGGCAGGCTGGGCAGCACTGGCGCGGTTGGGGTTGGCGGGATGGGGGCGGGATGACGCGGACACGGCGGATTCGCTTCGCAATTGCGGCACCCTCTGCCCGCGCACGACACCCGTCGCGCGCCGGGTCAGCGGCGTTGCCTTCGATGCAGGGAAATATTGCAAGGATCCTGCCAGCACCATGTCACCACGGTGACACGCTGCCGCGCACGTTGCAGGTACGGCGGCAAACGGTACGCTACAGCAAGGAGTCGGTGAGACGCGCGAGGTTCTCGAGCGCGCGGCGCGTCACGGGGAGTGCGCGCCGTTCTTCCTTCGTCACCTGGTTGGTGCGCGCGAGATAGCCATCCTGCACCGCGCGCAACGCTGCTACCACAGAGCGGTCGTAGATCAGCACGCTCACTTCCGCGTTGAGCGCAAACGAACGGATGTCGAGGTTCGACGAGCCGATCAGCGCGACATCGTTGTCGACGCTCATGTGCTTCGCGTGCAGGAAGCTGCCGGTGTGGCGATGGATGTTCACGCCCGCGCGCAGCATCGTGTCGTAATACGACTGCTGGGCCAGTTGCACCAGCGGCTTGTTCGATTCCTGGTCCACGATCAGGTCGACTGCCACGCCGCGGCGCGCCGTGCTGCACATCGCCAGCAAAAACGATTCGCTGGGAATGACGTAGGGCGAGGTCAGCACCACGCGCGACCGCGCGCCGTACATCAGCGCGATCATCACCGCTTCGGCGGTGCCCTCGTTGTAGCCGGGACCGCTCGGCACCACCTGCGCCAGCCCGGTGGAGGCCGTGTCGATGGGTTGC
>JANNNM010000941.1:0-4078 GCA_031398535.1 Betaproteobacteria bacterium
TGAGCCTCGAGGAAAAGCCGAAGGCGCCGAAGTCGCGCTACGCGGTCACCGGGCTCTACTACTACGACAACCGCGTCCTCGACGTCGCGCGCGACCTGAAGCCTTCGACGCGCGGCGAGCTGGAGATCACCGACGTCAACAAGGCGTACCTTGCGCTGCCGGATCTCACGTGTGAAGTGAGGGGCCGCGGCATGGCGTGGCTCGACACCGGCACGCACGATTCGCTGCTCGAAGCCTCGCAGTACATCGAGACGATCGAGCGCCGGCAGGGCCTGAAGATCGCATGTCCGGAGGAAATCGCGTGGCGACTGGGTTACATCAGCGATGCCACGCTTGAAGCCCAGGGCACGGCGCTGGCCAAGAGCGGATACGGCCAGTACCTGCTGGCGCTGCTGCGCGATCCGTTGCAGCGCTGACGTCCCGCCCGTGCAGATTACGCCCACCGCCCTGCCGGAAGTCCTGCTGCTCGAGCCGAAGGTCTTCGGCGACGACCGCGGCTTCTTCTACGAAAGCTGGAACGAGCGGACGTTCGCCGATTCCGGCCTGCCGCTGACGTTCGTGCAGGACAATCATTCGCGTTCGAAGCAGGGCGTGCTGCGCGGCCTGCACTACCAGATCGAACATGCGCAGGGCAAGCTGGTGCGCGCGATCGTCGGCGAGGTATTTGACGTCGCCGTCGACATGCGCCGGTCGTCGCCCACGTTCGGCCAGTCGATGAATTGCGTGCTGTCGGCTGCCAACAAGCGGATGCTGTGGATCCCGCCGGGTTTTGCGCACGGCTTCCTCGTGACCAGCGACGTCGCCGAGTTCGTCTACAAGACCACCGACTACTGGTATCCGGCGCACGAGCGCACATTGCTGTGGAACGACCCGGCGCTGCGCATCGACTGGCCCGCCGGCGCCGCGCCCACGCTGGCGGCCAAGGATGCCGCCGGCCTGCCGCTGGCGAAGGCGGATACGTTTGCGTAGTCCACCCGCCGGACCTGAATCCGCATGAAACGACCGCGCATCCTCGTCACCGGCGCGCAGGGGCAGGTGGGCCATGCGCTGGCGCAGTTGCTGCCCGCCCACGGTGACGTGATCGCGCTCGATCGCACAGCGCTCGACCTGGCCGACCCCGATGCCATCGTCGCCGCCGTGCGCGCCGCCGCGCCGGACCTCATCGTCAACGCCGGCGCGTACACCACGGTGGATGCGGCCGAGAAGGAACGCGCTGCCGCGTTTGCCGTCAACGCGCAGGCACCGCAGGTGCTGGCCGAGGAGGCACGGCGGTTGGGCGCACTGCTGATCCACTATTCGACGGATTATGTGTTCGACGGCACGGCGCGCATCCCGTATGGGGAAGACGCACCGGTGGCGCCGCTCAATGTCTATGGCGAAAGCAAGCTTGCCGGGGAAGTGGCCATTGCCGGTTCGGGTGCGCTCGCGCTGACGCTGCGGACGAGCTGGGTCTATGGCCTCCGCGGCCGCAACTTCCTGCTGACGATCCGGCGGCTGGCGGCGGAGCGCCCGGAACTTCGCATCGTCGCGGACCAGCACGGCACGCCGAACTGGGCCGTGGCACTGGCGCAGGCCACCGCCGCGCTGGTCACGCAAGGCTTGCCTGCGCTGAAGGATCGCTCCGGGCTTTATCACTTCAGCGGCACCGGCAGCACGACCTGGTTCGGATTGGCGCAAGCCATCGTCGGCGACGTGGCGCGGCCGGTCGTCGTGCCCATCACCACCGCGGAATTCCCGACCCCGGCGCGCCGACCCGCCTATGGGGTGCTCGATACGTCGCGATTCAAGAACACGTTTGGCTTTGCGTTGCCTGCGTGGGAGCAGAGCCTTGCCGACTGTCTGGCCGACGGCCGGCGGCCCGGCGAATGAATTTGCATGAACCTTGCGTGGTGCGGTGTACTCCAATGCGCACCCCGAATTTCGTTTCCATCCAGAACCCTGCCAACCCCGGAGCTCCCGTGAACCCGATTCATCGCCTGCGTGCGTGGTTTCCGTCCCTGTGCCTGGCCACGATGCTGGTAGCGCCTGCGGCGCTGGCTGCACCCACCACCGCTGTCGGCCCGGCCGAGTATCCGGGACGCCCCGCCCGCGCCGAAGCCGCGCTGATGCTCCCGCCGGCCGATGTGCCGGCCATGCAGATCGACCTGGGGGCCGTCGCCACGGCTGAAAGCGGCGCGATGCACGCGGCCAACGCGGCGGCGGTCTCGCCCACGGGCAAGGGCCGGCCGCTGGCCATCGGCTTTGGCCGCGAGCTCGGCGCCGCGCAACGCTCGATCGATATTGCCAGCCTGACCTGGGTGACCGGAAGCGATGGCGCGCGGCATGCCCGGATCGAGATCGCCTCCCCGGGTGCTGCGGCCATGCGCGTGGCCCTCGGGTCGGGGGCCGATGCGCCTGGCCTGACCTACATGTTCTCCGGTACCGGCGATGCTGCCGCCACCTTTTCCGCATCCGGCAGTACTGTCGGTGCTGCTGTCGCCGATGGACTCTACTGGTCGCCCACCATTGCCGGCGCGGTGTTGCGCATCGACCTTCGCCTTGCCCCCGGCGCCGCATTGCCTTCGGTACCGCTCGTCATTCCGCGCGTTTCACACCTCCTGGCCGACGGCGCCGAACTCGACCCGCGGTCGACCAAGTTGCCGAAGGGCGTCGGCGACTCCGGCAGCTGCAACATCGACGTCGCCTGCGTGACCCCCGCGACAACGGCCTACGTCAACATGACCCGTTCGGTCGTGCGGATCACATTCGTGCAGGACAGCGGCATTGCGTACACCTGCACCGCAGCGCTTCTCAACGATTCAGTCCAGTCGTTCGCGCCGTACCTCTTCTCCGCCAATCACTGCATCAACAGCGCGCGCACCGCGCGCACGATCAACACCTACTGGTTCTTCGAGGCCGCGGTGTGCGGCGCGAGCACGCCGGGCTCGTATTTCCTGCAGGGCGGCGGCGCCACGCTGCTAGGCCGGAGCCAGGATCGCGACTGGGCCCTGCTCCGGCTGAACGAGGCGGTCCCGAACGGCGCCTACTTCGCGGGCTGGCGTGCCGAGTCGGTCGCGAGCAACGCCACCGTCACGACCATTCATCACCCCAGCGGCGACATCAAGAAATGGTCGCAGGGCCGCTCGCTGGGCGATGCGTTCGTCGACTACGACGACGCGCTCGGCATCTTCACCGACGTCACGTGGCAGCAGGGCACCACCGAAGGCGGCTCGAGCGGCTCGCCGCTCCTGACGTTCAATACGACCGGCGGGTTCTATGAGGTGCGCGGCGGGCTCTTCGGCGGCAGCGCCGCATGCAGCAACCTGGGTGGCATCGACACGTTCTCGCAGCTGCAGGCGAGCGTCCCGCTGGTCCGGCAATACCTGACCCCCGACAACGCCACGCCCGGCGCCCAGGTGGCCGCGACCGAGTTCTACAACCGCACACTCGATCACTACTTCCTGTCGACCAACCCGGCCGAAGTCGCAAGCCTCGATTCCGGCGCCACCAGGGGCTGGGAGCGCACCGGTTTCCGGTTCCTCGTCTATCACTCACAAGTGGCAGGCACCAATCCGGTGTGCCGCTTCTATCGCGCCCCCGCTTATGGTGACTCGCACTTCTACTCGGCCAGCCCGGCCGAGTGCGCCAACACGGCCGCGCTGCATCCGGTCGACTGGGTCTACGAGAGTTCCAGCGTGTTCTTCGCGGTGTTGCCGGACACGGTGACCGGCGCCTGCCCGGCCGGCATGATCCCCGTGTATCGCTTCTTCAATGTCGGGACCACCAATCACCGGTACACCGCGGAACAGGTCCTGCGCAACGAGCTCGCCGTCACGCCCGGCTGGGTAGCCGAAGGTTACGGCAACGGACCCTACTTCCCGGTGATGTGCGCCGTCGCGACGTAGCGCGGCGTCTCAGAAGCGATAGTCGACGCGGGCGTCGTCGCCACACGCAATCGTGGTGCCGGCGCCCGCCGTCACGATGGCGTTCATGCCGAACGTGACGCCGCCCATGCGTTCGTCCATCCGGTATTCGCCCAGCGTGCGCAGCGGCTCGAGGCCGGTGTCCGTCGTGTCCTGGTCGGTGGTCGTTACCACGC
>JANNNM010000945.1:0-3847 GCA_031398535.1 Betaproteobacteria bacterium
CAGGTGTAGAACATGTTGTTGGTATCGCCGATCCACGCGACGGTCCTGCCCTGGATCGGTCCGCGCAACTCGATGTACGTGTAGATATCGGCAAGAACCTGGCAGGGATGGAACTCGTTGGTGAGGCCGTTGATCACCGGCACGCGCGAGTGCGCCGCGAAGCGGTCGATGATCGTCTGCTCGAAGGTGCGGATCATCACCACGTCGACCATCCGCGAGATCACGCGCGCGACGTCCTCGATGGGTTCGCCGCGGGAAAGCTGCGTGTCGCCGCGATTCAGGTTGATCGCGATCCCGCCCAGCTGGTTCATCCCCGCCTCGAAAGAGACGCGGGTGCGCGTCGAGGACTTCTCGAACACCATGGCCAGCGTGCGGTCGCGCAGCGGCTGGTAGAGCTCATACCGCTTGAAGCGCTCCTTGATCCAGCGCGTGCGCTCGAAGAGGTACGCGTATTCGTCCTGGGTGAAATCCTTGCACTGCAGGAAGTGCTTGGGCGGCGCGGGGGTCATGGGCGTTGGGCGACGTGGCGCGCAGGAAACGGCGCTGCACTCGCATCTACCTCATTCAAAACAGGACTTTAGCATGGGGTCCGCAACGAAAAAGGCGCCGTTGCCGGCGCCTTTTTGGGGATCGCGGAACGCTTCGACGATCAGGCGAGCGCCTTGATGGCACCCGACAGACGCGACTTGGTTCGCGAAACGAGATTCTTGTGCACGATCCTCTTGTCGGCGATCTTGTCCATCACCGCCTGCGATTCCTGCATCATCTTGGTGGCGGCCGCCTTGTCGCCGACGACGATGGCCTTCTTGACCTTCTTTACCGCGGTGCGCAGCTCCGACTTCAGGCTGGCGTTACGCTTGCGCGTTGCCTCTGCCTGGCGGGCGCGCTTCTTTGCTTGCGCCGAATTGGCCATGGAATAAGTGTCCCTGGATTGAAAATGGGTGGTGTTCGGGTTTCCGTGCCGCGAGCGTCAACGAAAGTTGGTGCCTGCGACTACCGTTGGAAAAATCGAACCAAGCCAAGGATAATAGCCTTTTTTCGCTGGTTCGACAAGGCCTTGGCCCCGCCAGAGACCTGACCGGGCCGCGACCCTTCCGCCCCTTCCCCCGTGAATCTCCTCCGCGCCCTGTCCACCGTCAGCGGGATGACCCTTGTTTCCCGGGTCACGGGACTGGTGCGCGAAAGCCTCAAGGCCGCATTTTTCGGGGCCGGGGCGCAGATGGACGCCTTCGAGGCGGCCTTCCGGCTGCCCAACATCCTCCGCCGGATGTTCGCCGAAGGGGCCTTTTCGCAGGCATTCGTGCCGATCCTGGCCGAATACCACCGGCAGCGGGGGGCCGACGCCACGCGGGACCTGGTCGGCCGGGTGGGGACGCTGCTGGCGGTGGTGCTGCTCGGCGTCACCGCGCTGGGCGTGCTGGCGGCCCCGTGGCTCGTCTACCTGCTGGCCAGCGGCTTCGCGGCCACGCCGGGCAAGGTGGAACTGACGGCCGACATGATCCGGATCGTGTTCCCGTACATCCTCTTCGTGTCGCTGGTGTCGCTGGCGGGTGGCGTGCTCAATGTGTACCGGCGGTTCGCGATCCCCGCGTTCACCCCGGTGCTGCTCAACCTGTCGGTCATCTTCGCCGCCATCTTCCTGTCGCGCTACTTCGATCCGCCGATCCTGGCGCTGGCATGGGGCGTGTTCATCGGCGGCGTGGCGCAACTGCTGCTGCAGATCGCGCCGCTGGCGCGCATCGGCATGTTGCCGCGTCCCGCCTTCAGCTGGCGCGACGAAGGCGTGCGGCGCGTGCTGCGCGCCATGGGGCCGGCACTGATCGGCGTATCCGCCGCGCAGATCTCCGCGTTGCTCAATACGCAGTGGGCCGCGCTGCTGGGCGACGGCCGCATCTCCTGGATCACCTACGCGGACCGGCTGATGGAATTCCCCAGCGCGCTGCTGGGCGTGGCGCTCGGCACGGTGCTGCTGCCCTCACTCGCCAAGCATCACAGCGATGCGAACCATACCGAGTATTCCTCGTTGATGGATTGGGGGCTGCGACTTGCATTCCTGCTGGCGTTGCCGGCGGCCGTCGCGCTGTGGCTGCTGGCGCTGCCGCTCATCTCCACGTTGTACCAGTACGGCAAGTTCACGGTGAACGATGTCTGGCAGACGCGCGAGGCGCTGCTCGGCTACAGCGTGGGCCTGCTGGGGCTGATCCTCGTCAAGATCCTGGCCCCCGGGTTCTATGCGCGGCAGAACCTGAAGACCCCGGTGCGCATCGCGTTCTTCACCGTGTTCGTCACGCAGGCCATGGCGTTGATGTTGATGTGGCGGCTGGGGCATGCGGGGCTCACGCTGGCCACAAGCTTGGGGACCACGATCAACGCGCTGCTGCTGTTCTGGTTCCTGCGGCGCACCGGCTACTACATCCCGCGGGCGGGCTGGTTCATGTTCGTGTGCAAACTGGTGGTGGCGCTGGGCGCGCTGGCGGGCCTGCTGTTCTGGATGACGGGCCCGGCGTCCTTCTGGCTGGAGGCCGGCCTTTGGGCAAAGGTGGGGCGCCTCGCCGGCATCATTGCCGCATCGGCCTTCGTCTACTTCGCGTCGTTGTACCTGCTGGGCTTTCGCCTCGGCGACTTCAACCGGCGGGACGTGGACGACTGACCGGACGTTGCGCCGATGAAGCGGTTTCCATTCGTGTTGACCGGAGGGCTGTTATGAAATCCATGCAATCGGGACTCACGATTCGTTCCATTGCCGCGCGCGCGGTTGCCGTGCCGATGAAGCGGCCGTTGACGACCAGCACCGGCGCGATCGGCACCGCGTCGCTGCTGCTGCTGGACCTTGCAACGGACAGCGGCATCGTCGGGCGCTCGTATCTCTTCGGCGTCGGCAAGCACAATCTCGCGCCGCTCGCCAACGTGGTCGAAGCCATGGCCGCGATGGTCAAGGGGGACCCCGTCGCCCCTTACGGCATCGAGAGAAAACTGCGCGCAAGCTACACGTTGCTGGGCGTGCACAACCTGGTGCTGATGGCGATGTCGGGGATCGACATGGCGGCATGGGACGCGCTCGGCCAGTCGCTCAGGCAGCCGCTGGTGCAGCTCTTGGGCGGCACGCGGCGACCCATCCGGGCCTATAACTCCAACGGACTGGGGATTCTGCCGATGAAGGCACTGGCGCAGGAGGCCGTCGAATTGGTGGGCGAGGGATTCCATGCGGTCAAGCTGCGGCTCGGCCGGCCCGACGCGAGGCACGACCTCGACGCGGTGCGCACGGTCAGGAAGGTGATCGGTCCGGACGTCACGTTGATGGTCGATTTCAATCAGGCGCTTTCCGTCGCTGAAGCGGTACGGCGCGGGCGCATGATCGACGATGTGGGGGGCGTGCTCTGGATCGAGGAACCGGTGCGCGCCGACGATCTGGCGGGCAATGCGCGGGTCGCGCGGGAGGTCGCCACGCCCATCCAGATCGGCGAGAACTTCATCGGGCCCGAGCAGATGGCGCAGGCGATCGTGGCCGGGGCCAGCGACTACGTGATGCCCGACGTGCAACGCATCGGCGGCGTCACCGGCTGGATGCGCGCGGCAGCGCTCGCGCAAGGCGCCGGCCTCGAGATGTCGAGCCATCTGTTTCCGGAAGTGAGTTGCCATTTGCTGGCCGTGACGCCCACCTGTCACTGGCTCGAGTACGTGGATTGGGCCAACCCGATCCTCAAGGAAAGTTTGGTGCTGCAGGATGGACGGGTGGTCATCCCTGAACGTCCGGGGCTCGGACTGGCGTGGGATGAGCGGGCGGTCAAGCGCTACGCGCTGTAGGTTGCCGGGGCGCCGCACCTTCGCGGTCCCCGGGTCGGGATCA
>JANNNM010000058.1:0-1474 GCA_031398535.1 Betaproteobacteria bacterium
GAACGTTTCCATCTTGGCGAGCTTGGCCGCCGCGACATCGCGCACCACGGTCTTCTGTGCCGGCGTGAAGGTGGCGTAGAGCTTCAGCCATTCGTCGCGCACCTGGCGCCGCACCGCTTGTTGCGAGGCCTGCGCCGCATCGGAGACCGTGCCGACGGCAGCAAAGTCGGGTTCCGCCTTGGTCAGTTCCGCCTTCATCGTGTCGCGAACCTTTTCCATCGAGGCGCGACCGGATTCACGCGCGGCCTTCGTCTGGGCCACGGCGTTGTCCCACATCACCTGTTGCGACGTGTTGAGATTCAACTGGCCCTTCACCGAAGCCAGTATGGTTTCGATGCCGAAGCCGGGTCCGGCTCCGGGTCCGCCATGGTGCCCGGGGCCATGTCCGCCCGGTTGGGCAAAGACGGCAGGCGTTGCAAGCGCCAGCATGCCGGCGGTGAGCAAGGCGGCAAAGCGCGGGGTACGAGTGTTCATCAGCGATTCCTTCAAGGGCATTGATTGAGAGTCACCATCCCGGCCATCATTGCGACATCACCGGGACTCATGGGTCAGATGCGGATCGTGGGTGCTCCGTTCACCCCATCCTGCCAGTGAAGTGCAACCGGACGTTGCGCCGCGCCCGCCCCGTTACAATCCTTTACAGTTCCACTGCCAACGAAGCCTCGGGGAGCCGCTCTAATCTCCACCATGACCAACAAGCCCTCACCTTCCCGCATCCTGGTCGTCGACGACGATGTCCGCCTCCGTGATCTCCTGGTTCGCTATCTCGGCGAGCAGGGTTTCACCGTGCAGGCGCTGCCCGATGCCCGCGACCTCGACAAGAAACTGCAGCGCGACCCGCCGCATCTCGTCGTGCTCGACCTCATGCTGCCCGGCGAGGATGGCCTTTCCATCTGCCGGCGCCTGCGCGGTGCCGGCGAAATGGTGCCGATCATCATGCTCACCGCCAAGGGCGAGGACGTGGACCGCATCGTCGGCCTCGAGATGGGGGCCGATGATTACCTCGCCAAGCCGTTCAATCCGCGCGAGCTCGTGGCGCGCATCCATGCCGTGCTGCGCCGGCATGGCGAGCGGCCGACGGCGGGTACGCCGTCCGATGAGGGCACGGTGCCGTGCGGGCCGTACATGCTCGACCTGGCCGCGCGCACGCTGGTCGATGGCGAGCGCTCCATCACGCTGACGACCGGCGAATTCTCGCTGTTGCGCGTGTTCGTGCAGCATCCAAGGCAACCGCTGGCGCGCGAGAAGCTGATGATGCTGGCGCGTGGCCGCGACCACGAAGTATTCGATCGCGCCATCGACGTCCAGGTTTCGCGGCTGCGCAAGTTGCTTGAGCCCGATCCCGCCAATCCGCGCTTCATCCAGACGGTATGGGGCTTCGGTTATGTCTATGTCCCCGACACGGCCGCCGTGCCCGAGGCCACCGCAGGCACCGATCCCGCGTGAGGCTCCTGCCCCGGTCGCTCTTCGGGCG
>JANNNM010000078.1:0-1156 GCA_031398535.1 Betaproteobacteria bacterium
CGGGTGGAGCGCGACGCGGAGCTGCTCACGCAGGCCCGTGTCACGCTTGCCTGCATCAACGCCACCAGCTGGCGGCCCGTGCGCATTCCCGCCCCATTGCTGCAACGCCTGGAGAGCATCGCTTGAACGTGCACGCCGACCTGTCCTTTGTCTCGCTGATCCTGCAGGCCTCCTTTGTCGTACAGGCGGTGATGGCGCTGCTGGTGCTGCTGTCACTCTGGTCGTGGTGGCAGATCTTCCTCAAGATGTTCCAGCTGCGGCGCGCCACGCGCGACACCGACCGCTTCGAGGATGACTTCTGGAAGGGCGGCGACCTTGCCGAGCTCTATTCGCGCACCGCGCAGGCGCGCACCGGCAGCGGCATGGAACACATCTTCACCGCCGGCTTCCGCGAATACGCCAAGCATCGCAAGCAGGGCACCTCGTCGGCCGTCACGCTCGACAGCGCGCGCCGGGCCATGCGCGCCGCCTACCAGCGCGAGATCGACGCGCTGGAGTCGAGTCTTTCCGGCCTTGCCACCGTGGGCTCGGTATCGCCGTACATCGGGCTCTTCGGCACCGTGTGGGGCATCATGAATGCCTTCCGCGGCCTGGCCAACGTCAGCTCGGCCACGCTGGCCAACGTGGCCCCCGGCATCGCGGAAGCGCTGATCGCCACGGCCATCGGCCTCTTCGCCGCCATTCCCGCCGTGATCGGCTACAACCGCTACACGCATGACGTCGATCGCCTCGCCACGCGCTACGAGACGTTCATCGAGGAATTCTCCAACATCCTGCAGCGGCAGAACTAGCCCGCCGCGAAACCGCCATGCGCCGCCCCCGCAAAGCCATCAACCAGATCAACGTCGTGCCGTACATCGACGTGATGCTGGTGCTGCTCGTCATCTTCATGGTCACAGCACCCTTGGTCAGCCCCGGCGAGATCGAGCTTCCCTCGGTGGGCAGCAAGCTCACGGCGCCGGTGCAGCCGCTTGAAGTCACCTTGCGCACGGACAAGAGCATCTGGCTGCGGGACCAGTCCACCAACGTCCCCGCCGCACGCGTCGGCCGCGAGGAACTGGTGCTGCGCGTGCTGGCCAAGCAGGGCAAGCAGGAGCAGCCGGTGGTCATCGCCGCCGACAAGGGCGCGCGCTACGACGACGTGCTCGAACTCCTC
>JANNNM010000104.1:0-1810 GCA_031398535.1 Betaproteobacteria bacterium
CGCGCGCAGGCTCTTCAATGTTTCCACCGCGTGGCCCGACAGCAGCAGCTTCTGCATTTCGTCGAAGAGACGCGCCGGCGGCACGTTCTGCATCAGGCTTGCAAGCTTCGGGATGGGCGCGGCGGTCTTCGGGTCGATCGCGACGCCCACCTTGGTGGCGAGGCGGATCGCGCGCAGCATTCGCACCGGGTCTTCGCGGAAGCGCGTGACCGGCGGGCCGATCAGCTTCAGGCGCCGCGCGCGCACGTCGACGACACCGCCGACGTAGTCCCAGATCTCTTCAGTCGTCGGATCGAAGTACAACGCGTTGATCGTGAAGTCGCGGCGCACCGCATCCTCGGACTGCGCGCCATAGACGTTGTCGGACAAAAGGCGCCCGTGCTCGTCGGTGGCGTCCTCATTCTTCTGTGCCGCGCGGAACGTGGAGACTTCCAGCACCTCGGCGCCGGCATGCACGTGCACGAGGCGGAAGCGCCGGCCGATGATGAACGCGCGCCGGAAGAGCGGCTTCACCTGCTCGGGCGTGGCGTCCGTCGCGATGTCGAAATCCTTCGGCACCAGGCCCAGCAGCAGGTCGCGGACCGCGCCGCCGACGATGAAGGCGCGAAAGCCGTGCTCCTGCAGTTTGTCGGTGACCTGACGGGCGCCGCGCGGGATCTGGTCGCGGCGGACCGGATGGTCGGTGGCGCGATAGATCCTGGGGTCACGCGTCGGCCGGCCTGGCATCAGGCGGGCGAGCAGGCGGCGTATCACTTCAATTGGGCTGGTAGGTCGGCGGACCGCGTTGCGCTGGGGCGGCGGAGCATCGTTGCGGTCAGGATCAGGACGGCAGCGCGATGCGGAAATGGGACGAAATCATAACATGGCCTCCTCGCCCTCCAGCGCGCGCCACGCGCCTGGTGCCAGGCCGTCGAGCGTGAACCGGCCCATGCCCACGCGTAGCAAACGCAGCGTCGGCAGCCCCACTGCTGCCGTCATCCGTCGCACCTGCCGGTTGCGTCCTTCGGTCAGCGTCAATTCGAGCCAAGCGGTGGGCACGGTCAGCCGATGGCGGATCGGGGGCACGCGTTCCGGCACCGTCGGCGCGTCGGCCAGCAGCTGGGCCGTGGCGGGGCGTGTCATGCCGTCGGCCAGCTCGACGCCACTGGCCAGACGGGCCAGCTGGTCCGGCCGCGGCGCGCCCTCCACCTGCGCCCAATAGGTCTTGGGCAGCTTGTGCTTGGGGTCGGAGATGCGCGCCTGCAGGCGGCCGTTGGCGGTCAGCAGCATCAGGCCTTCGCTGTCCGTGTCAAGGCGTCCGGCCGGATAGACATCCGGCACGCGGATGAAATCGGCCAGCGTGCGGCGCGTGCCGTCGCCGGTGAACTGGCACAGCACGCCGTAGGGCTTGTTGAACAGCAGCAAGGCCTCGGGCGAGGGGCGGGCAGAACCGGGGGGCGGCGTGGCGGGATCGATGGTTTTCACGGATAATTTAAGGTTGACGAGAGACCCCTTGAAGCGCCTGTTGGTCGGGCACCGCTGAAGGATGTCCCCGGCACCCCCCTTCCACAGGAGCACCCATGTCCAGCTACCAACACGTCAAGGTCCCGGCGGGCGGCACCAAGATCACCGTCAACCCTGACGAGAGCCTCAATGTACCGGATCAGCCGATCATTCCGTACATCGAAGGCGACGGCACTGGTCTCGACATCACCCCGGTGATGATCAAGGTCGTCGATGCGGCGGTGGCCAAGGCCTATGGCGGCAAGCGCAAGATCCACTGGATGGAGATCTACGCCGGCGAGAAGTCGACCAAGGTCTACGGCCCCGA
>JANNNM010000123.1:0-8972 GCA_031398535.1 Betaproteobacteria bacterium
CCGCAGTTGGTGCACAGGAGCATGCGCTCCTTGGGCACGTACTTGATGGCGTCGGCGACGACGGCGGCCACCTCCTCAGGCGTCTCGATCGTGTCGCTGGCCACGTCGATGGCCCCGACCAGCACATCCTTGCCCTGCAGCAGCCCGATCAGTTCCAGCGGCACGTGCGAATTGGCGCATTCGAGCGATACCTGGCCAATCGTGGACGCTGCCAGCCGCGGAAATGTCTGCTCGTACTGGCGCCATTGCGATCCCAGCGTCTTCTTCCAGTCGTTGTTGGCCTTGATGCCGTAGCCGTAGCAGATGTGCACGGTGGTCGTGCAGGTCAGCCCGGCGGCCGCGCGTTCCAGCGCCGCCACGCCCCAGTCGCGGACTTCGTCGAAGTAGACGTTGAAGGCCGGCTCGTCGAACTGGATCACGTCGACGCCGGTGGCCGCGATGGCATGCGCCTCTTCATTCAGAATGGCCGCGAAGGCCAGCGCCAGCTTCTCGCGGCTGCGGTAGTGGCCGTCGTAGAGCGTGTCGACCATCGTCATCGGTCCGGGCAGCGTGTACTTCACGCGGCGCGTGGTCTCGTTCCTGAGAAAGCGCGCATCGTCGACGTAGATCGCCTGCTTGCGGGCGACCGGTCCCACGACCATCGGGACGTCGGCGTCATAGCGGTTGCGGATGCGCACGGTCTTCCTGTTGGCGAAGTCCACGCCTTCGAGGCCCTCGATGAACGTGGTGACGAAGTGCCGGCGCGTCTGCTCGCCGTCCGTGACGATGTCGATGCCCGCGTGTTCCTGGTCGAACAACGCGAGGCGCACCGCGTCGCGCTTGCCCGCGGCCAGTGCCTCGCCTTCCAGCTTCCAGGGCGCCCACAGTTGCGTCGGCTGGGCGAGCCAACCGGGCTTGGGCAGGCTGCCCGCGATCGTCGTCGGAAAGAGTGTGCTCATCGGCGTCACCGGTGGAAGGCGAAGGTCTTGCGGAGGCGGGGGCGATTATAGTCCGTGCTGCTTGACCCCGGCCCGAGGCGGCGCATACCCTTGCCGGCGCCTATCTCCACCGTGCCATCCCATTCCCAATTCATGCCCATGCCCAAAATTCTCTACGCCGACAACGACTATCCGAACATCGACCTCGAGCGCGACCTCCTTTCGCGCGCGGGCGTCGAGATCGTCACCGCCCAGTGCAAGACCGAGGATGACGTGATCAGGCATGGCCGCGGCTGTGCCGCCGTGCTGCTGCAGTACGCGCCGATCACCTCGCGCGTGCTGGCCGGCCTGCCCGAGGTGGGGCTCATCAGCCGCATCGGCGCGGGCTTCGACACCATCGATACCGATGCCTGCGAAAGCGCGGGCGTGTGGGTGGGCAATTCGCCCGACTATGGCGTGGGCGAGGTGTCCACGCATGCACTGGCGCTGGCGCTGTCGATGCTGCGCAATGTCGTCGCCTACGACCGCGACATCCGGAAGGGCGAGTGGCACTTCATGTCGTCGGGCACGTTGCCGCGCACGGGTACGCTGACGCTCGGCATCGTCGGCCTGGGCCGCATCGGCAAGCGCATGGCGCACATCTCGCGCAATGTCTTCAAGCGGGTCGTGGCGTACGACCCGCACATCATCGACGGCGATTTCCCGGCCTACGTCGAACGCGCCGCCACGCTGCACGATCTTGCGCGGCAGGCCGATGTCATCACGCTGCACACGCCCCTCAACATCGAGACGCGCGGTCTGATCGACGCGAAGTTCTTCGCCGCGATGAAACGTGGCAGCTACCTCGTCAACACCGCGCGTGGCGCCGTCGTGGCTTTGCCCGACCTCGTGGCGGCGCTGGACGCCGGCGTGTTCGCCGGCGTGGGCCTCGACGTGCTGCCGGAGGAACCGGTCCCGGCCGGTTCACCGCTGTTGCGCGACCCGCGCGTGATCCTGACGCCGCATGCGGCGTTCTATTCGCTTGATGCCGAGGTGGAGTTGCGGCGCAAGGCGGCGCAGAACATCGTGACGTGGCTTGCCACCGGGCGCCCGGACTATGTGGTCGTGCGCGGGACGCGCACCGCCTAGCGCGCCACCCGCCCTGCCGCTGTCCGGGATGACCATGCGGACGCGGGGCGGGCAGGGAGTAAAATGGGGTTTTCGCGCCCGTTTACAGGAGCCTTACGATGACCACCGTCCAGGACACCATCAACGACCAGCTGGCCAAGCACAGCGTCGTCCTCTACATGAAGGGCACGCCGCAGTTCCCCCAATGTGGCTTCTCGGCCACCGTGGCGGAGATCCTGAAGCGCTGCAACGTCAACGACTACTTCTCGGTCAATGTGCTGGCCGATGCCGACCTCCGCGAGGGCATCAAGCAGCATGCCAACTGGCCGACGATCCCGCAGCTCTATGTCAACGGCGAGTTCATCGGCGGCTGCGACATCGTCCGCGAGATGTATTCGACCGGTGAGCTGCAGAAGGTGCTGGCGGGGCAGACGGCCTGACGTCGTCGGAAACCAACTTCAGCTGAAAGGGCCGCCCAAGGGCGGCCCTTTTGCATTTCCGGAGGTTGTCCAACGGCCCGATTTTCTTGTCTGACAATCAGGGTGGTGGTTGTAAATCATTGAAATATTTACAAAAATTCTCTACTTGTTACTCTTTTCCACGTTCTGGCACGGACTTCGCTGTAGGTGATGCGACGTACGTATTCACACCTACACGACCAGGACGCCCCATCATGAATGCACGCACGCTTCGCAACGCCCTCGCCGCCACGATGCTCTCGACCATGGCCGCGATGAGCGCCCAGGCCTCCGACAGTCTTTCCGTCACCGTCAATGCCACGGTGATCGGCGTCTGTAAGTTCTTCACCAGCGCGCCGGTTGTCAACATCACCAACACGGGAACCGGCAGCAACATCGATCCGAGCTCGGCAACGACCGCCACCGGCAACGTCGCGATCAGCTATCGGTGCTCCAACGGCACCACGCCGGCGTTCACGGTGCCGGCCAGCGCCACGGTCACCTGTTCGGCATGCACCGGGACCCCGACCATGACGCCGACGTTGACGTCGTCGAACACGGGTGCCGGCACCGGCATGGGCAGCGCCCAGAACAAGACGCTCACCGTCACCGGGACGCTGCTGGCTGCCGCCTTCACGGATGCCGCCGCCGGGGCCTACACCGGCAACGTCACGGTCAGCGTCACACCCTGATCCGGCGAGTCATCCTTCCGCTCCGCGTGGCGTTGCCCGTACGGGACGCCATGCGCGTCGCCGACGGGACCGCGCGAAGCCTGGCTCGTATACTCGCGCGATGGCCAACCCGATGAATGAACAGTGCGCGCGAAGCCTGCGCAAGGTTCGTCGGTGGTTCGTCGTGGCGGCGCTCAGCATCGGCGGCACCTGCTTCGCGCAGAACTGCACGTTTTTCACGACCGGCAGCACGCTGACCTTTCCGACACTCGACCCCTCGGTGGCAAGCACGGCCACCGCAGTGGCGACCGTCCTCGTGCGTTGCACGCCGGCCGCTGTTTCGCCAACCTGGTCGTTCGCCGGCGCAAATGGCAGTGCGCCGCTGCGCATGAAGCACGCGACCACGGCCAACTACATTCCGTACACGATCGTGCCCACGTTCCTGGGCAGCTTGGGCGCGACCGAGTCATGGCGACTCACCGGTACCGTGCTCGGGGCCAACTACCAGGATGCGCGGGTTGGAAACTACAGCGATATCCTGACCGCGACGGTGTTCCCATGAGGCGCGCCGCCACGATGGCCGTCGCGCTGCTGACGGGGCTGTGTGCGCTTGCCGCGACGCGGGGCGTGGCGGCGGGCGAGTTTGCGATCAACCCGCTGCGCGTGACGCTCGACCGCGGCACGCGCGCGTCGGAGGTCGTGGTGCGCAATGACGATCGCCAGCCCCTGCGCATGCAGGTCGAGGCGATGACCTGGACACAGGACGCCACCGGCGCCGACCAGTACGTCGCATCGGACGACCTGCTCTTCTTTCCGCGCACGATGGAGATTCCGCCCGGCGAGTCACGGATCATCCGCATCGGCATCCGCGCGGCGCCCGTGTCGCGCGAAGACACCTATCGGCTCTTCATTGAGGAATTGCCGCCCGCCGCAGCGCCGGATGCAGGCGCGGGTGCGTCACTGCGGGTGTTCCTCCGAGTCGGCGTCGCCGTGTTCGTGGCGCCGGTGGCATCCGAACGCAAAGGCGCCATCACGCAACTTTCACTTGCCGGCGGCAACGTCGCCTGGACCGTCGAGAATGCGGGCAATGCGCACCTCCGCGCAGAGCAGGTGGCGCTGACCGGACGATCCGCCGCGGGCGAAGTCCTCTTTGCGCACGTGTTTCCCGAGCGGTACTGGCTCGCGGGGTCGACGCGGACACTGCGCTTCGACGTGCCGCCCGCGGCTTGCGCGCAACTTGCGTCCATCGAAGGCGTGGTGGAAGGTGACCACGTCGCGTTGAAGCGAAGGATCGACGTTGCGCCGGGTGCCTGCCGCTAGTCGCCGGCTGCTCGGCCCCGTCGTACTAGGTTTGGCGCTGTGGTCCGGGGTCGCGCACAAGGCGGCCGCGGATGGACCCGCAGCCGCGCCAACGCTCAAGGCGGCGGACGCTTCGGCACCGTCATTGCTGATCGCGCGGGTGCGCGTGAACATGGTCATGAAAGGCGATCTCGCGATCCGCCGCGACAGCAGCGGGCGCACGCTCGTGCCCCGCGCCGATTTCCTGCAGTGGCAACTGGCAGGCGCGGCGGTCCCGACGACAAGCATCGGTGGCGATGACTATGTCGACCTTGCGACCGTCCCCGGGCTCGAGGTGGTCTTCGACGCCGCCAACGTGGCACTCGACATCGCGGTGTCCGCGCGCGCGCTACCCGCCACCACGATGAACCTCGGGCCGGATCGGCGCACCGGCGTGCGGTTTCCCGAGGAGCGCAGCTTCTTCTTCAATTACGGTGTCGATGTCGCCGGTGACGAGAACTTCAACCAGCGGCAGACGACGTTCGCCACCGAGCTTGCGATGCGCACGGGGCCATGGCTTTTCTACAATACGACAAGCCAGCAATGGGGAGGCGCCAGCGCCACCGGCTTCGTTCGCCTGTTGACGAACGTGCAGCTCGACGACCGGCCGAACCTGAGGCGCCTGACGATGGGCGACTACTTCACGCCGGGATTCGACCTCAACGACACGGTCCCGCTGGGTGGCGCCAGCCTGACCAAGTTCTACTCGATGGATCCGTACTTCGTGCAGTACCCGACGGCATCGTTCTCGACGGAAGTGGCGTTTCCCTCGACGGTGCAGGTACGCATCGACGGCAACCTTGTTGCGCAGCGACAAGTCCCGCCCGGACCCCTCGACATCACCAACGTCACCAACGGCATCACGGGCGGCCAGAACGTGTCGGTGGTGATCCGCGATCCCTTCGGCCGCGAGCAGGTGCTGCAGCGGCCCTTCTTCTTCGCGACATCGGTGGGGCTGGCGGAAGGCCTGCACGAGTACAGCTACAACGTGGGCTTCCTGCGGCGGCAGTACGGCATCGAGAGCGGCGACTACGGAGACCTGGCCGCATCGGCATTCCATCGCTATGCGTTCACCAACCAGTTGACGATGGGCCTGCGCGGACAGGCCACGCGCGAGCTCTACAACATCGGGCCCTTCGGCACCTGGCAGTCGCCGCTCGGGATCGTGGGCGCGGGCGTGGCGGTGGGCGGTCGCGATGGCAGCACGGGCGTGGCGGGAACCGCCGCCTATTCCTACACCGGCCCGAACTTCAGCCTCAACGTCGGCGCGCTCTACCGCGAGAGCAACTACGCGCAGCTGTCCGACCTTGTGCAGAGCTACCGGATGCGCAGCAACGTGTATGCGTCCGGCTCCGTGTACCAGCCCGGTTTCGGTTCGTTCACCGCCACGTGGAACGGGATCACGAGCTACGACGGCCCCGATGCCAAGGTTGCGAACCTGACCTATACGCGCAGCATGTTCGCCGGGAAGGGACTGCTGTCGGTCAACTACGTGCGGACGGTCGAGCCGCAGACGTCGTGGACCTGGCTCATCTCGATGCGTTACTTCTTTGACGTCGTGACGTCCGTGCTGGGCGCGGTTGGCGGGTCGAGCAACGGCAGCACGCAGGCGGTGTCACTGCAGCGCTCCATTCCGCAAGGCGAGGGCGTCGGCTACGAATTCACCGCGGGTCGCTTCGACAGCGATGTGCCGGATGCGATGTTCGGCCGGGCGTTCGCGCAGGCCAACGCCGAGCACGCGTCGTTCGGCGGCGAATATGCCCGCGCCAGTCGCATCGAGGGCGGCCCCGGCCTTTCTCGGTTCTTCGTGGCCGGAAGCATCGGCGCGGTAGACGGCCGCTGGTTCGCATCGCGCCCGGTCACCGACAGCTTTGCGCTGATCCGCGTTCCCGAACTTCCCGATGTGCCGGTCTATGCCAATGGCTGGTTCGTCGGCAACACCAATGCGGCCGGCGAAGTGGTCGCCACCAACATCGCGTCGTACTACGACAACTTCATTGCCTTCGGCACGCGCGACCTGCCACTCGACTACGTGTTCCCCAGTTCCGAGATCGTGATCGCGCCCCCGACGCGCAGCGGTTCGCTCGTCGCGTTCGACATCCGCAGGAACCGCGCGATCGTCGGCACGCTGGTCGTGGAACGCAATGGCAAGCGGTTGCCGATGGAGTTCCGCGAAGTGCGTCTCGTGCGCGGTGGCGACGTGCTGAAGAACTTCACCGCGCGCCGCGGCGAGTTCTACATCGAGGGCATCGAGCCGGGCGTGTGGGAACTGCAGCAGGAGTCAGGCGGCCGTTGCGTGGCCCGCATCGAGGTCCCGGCATTGACACAGGCCGTGACCGAGGTGGGCACGGTGGTCTGCGTGCCGGCGCCGCGCTGATCTGCGCGGCTTCGATGTTCAGGTGCGCGCGCGCTGCGCGCGGCGCACGTCCGGGATGTGCTTCAGCGCGCGGATCACCTGCGCGAGATGCCGACGGTCGCGCACCTGCACGGCGAAGAACATCGCCAGCACATCGCCGCCGTCGGGGCGTTCCATCGACACGGCATCGATGTTGGCTTCGGCGTCGGCCATCGCCGTGGCCAGGTCGGCCAGCAAGCCGCGGCGATCCGCCACCAGCAGGCGCAGGCCCGTTTCGAATACGCCGGAGACATCCGGTGACCATTCGACGTCGACCAGCTCGGCCGGATCGTGGCGCTGCTTTTTCAGCGTGATGCAGTCGCGCGTATGCACCAGCAAGCCCTGGCCGCGGCGGAACTGGCCCACGACCGTGTCGCCGGGAATCGGGCGGCAGCACTTGCCGTACTGGATGGCGACACCTTCCACGCCGCGCAGCGTCAGCGCGCCGGGCTTGGAGGCCACCGCCACCGGATCGTCGGGCTTGCCGGCCACCTTGGTCAGCGCCTGCGCGACGACGAAGGACAGGCGCTTGCCGAGGCCGATGTCGGCCAGGATCTCGAGCTGGCTCTTGGCGTCGTATTCCTTGGCCAGCGCTTCCCAGCGGTCCCACGTGATGGCGTCGGGCTCGACGCGCAGCGTGGCCAATGCCTGGTTCAGCAGGCGTTCGCCCAGGGCGGCGGATTCCTTCTGTTGCAGGCCCTTCAGATAATGCCGGATTCGCGAGCGCGCCTTGCCGGTGCCGACGAACGACAGCCACGACGGATTGGGACGTGCCGTGGGCGACGTCAGGATCTCGACGTGGTCGCCGTTCTTCAGTTCTGTGCGCAGCGGCAGTAACTCGTAGTTGATGCGTGCCGCCGTGCAATGGTGGCCGATGTCGGTGTGCACGCCATAGGCGAAGTCCACCGCCGTGGCGCCCCGTGGCAGCGCCATGATCTTGCCCTTGGGCGTGAACACGTAGATCTCGTCGGGGAAGAGATCGCCCTTGATGTGCTCCAGGAATTCCTTCGAGTCACCCGACTCGGACTGGATGTCGAGCAGGCTCTGCAGCCAGCGCGATGTTTCCTTCTGCGCTTCCAGCAGGTTCAGTTCGCCTCCCGCTTTGTAGAGCCAATGCGCAGCCACGCCGGCCTCGGCCACGCGGTGCATGTCGTGCGTGCGGATCTGCACCTCGAGTGGCGTGCCGAAGGGGCCGAACAGCGTGGTGTGCAAGGACTGGTAGCCGTTGGCCTTGGGGATGGCCACGTAGTCCTTGAACTTGCCGGGAATAGGCTTGTAGAGCTCGTGCAGCACGCCCAGCGCGGCGTAGCAGGCGGTCTTGTCGGCGACGAGGATGCGCACGCCATAGATGTCGAACACCTGCGCGAACGAATAGCGCTTCTCGCGCATCTTCTTGTAGACGGAATAGATCGTCTTCTCGCGGCCGGTGACCACGGCCATCAGGTTGGACTTGGCGAGGCCCTCGCGGATCACGTCGAGCAGCTTGTTCATCACCTCGCGGCGGTTGCCGCGCGCCGCCTTGATCGCGCCCGCCAGCACGCGGTACCGCATGGCGTTGAGATGCTTGAACGACAGGTCCTGCAGCTCGAGGTAGAGCGCGTTGAGGCCGAGGCGATTGGCAATGGGCGCGTAGATCTCGAGCGTCTCGCGCGCGATGCGCTTGCGGTGCGCCGGCGCCATCGCGTCGAGCGTGCGCATGTTATGCAGCCGGTCGGCGAGCTTGATCAGGATGACGCGCACGTCGCGCGCCATGGCCAGCAGCATCTTGCGGAAGCTTTCCGCCTGCACTTCCTCGCGCGACGTGAACTCGATCTGGTCGAGCTTCGACACGCCGTCGACCATGTCGGCCACCGGTTTGCCGAACGTGGTCTCGAGTTCGGACTTGGAGACGGAGGTGTCCTCCATCACGTCGTGCAGCAACGCGGCCGCAAGGCCCTGCGCATCCAGTCGCCACTGCGACAGGATGGTGGCCACGGCCAGCGGATGCGTGATGTACGGTTCGCCCGACTTGCGGAACTGGCCGCGGTGCGCGGACTCCGAGAACTCGAAGGCGCGCGAGACGAGGGCTACATCCGGCGCCGGCAAG
>JANNNM010000125.1:0-8102 GCA_031398535.1 Betaproteobacteria bacterium
GCAGCACGCGTCCGCCCTCGCCTATACGGCACGGCAGGAAATTCATCGGCGGCGAGCCGGTGAAGCCGGCGACAAACTTCGCGGCGGGCCGGTTATAGATGCCATCCGGCGTGTCGTACTGGATGAGGTTGCCTCCCTGCAGCACCACGATGCGATCGGCCAGCGTCATGGCTTCGACCTGGTCGTGCGTCACATAGATGACCGTGTTCTTCAGGCGTTGGTGCAGCTTCTTGATCTCCACGCGCATCTCGGCACGCAACAGCGCATCGAGGTTGCTGAGCGGCTCGTCGAACAGAAACGCCTTGGGGTTGCGGACAATCGAGCGGCCCATTGCTACGCGCTGCCGCTGTCCACCGGAGAGCTCGCGCGGCTTGCGCTCGAGGAGATGCGTGATCTGCAGGATGGTGGCGGCATCGTTCACGCGCGTCTTGATCTCATGCTCGGGACGCTTGCGCAGCCGCAGGCCGAAGGCCATGTTCTCGTAGACGGTCTTGTGGGGGTAGAGCGCGTAATCCTGGAACACCATCGCAATGTCGCGCGCCCGCGGCGGCAGCTCGTTGACCACCGTGCCGCCGATGCTGATGGTGCCGGCGGTGATGTCTTCCAGTCCGGCGATCATGCGCAGCAGCGTGGATTTGCCGCAGCCCGAAGGCCCGACGAAGACGACGAACTCGCCCGATTTGATGGTGAGATCGATGCCATGGATCACCTTGACGGTGCCATAGGACTTGGCCACATTCTTCAGCAGTACTTCAGACATTGCGTTCGCGCCGTGCGCCTTTGCGGCGTCTTGCGGCGGCTCCTCCTTCAATGTGTTCGCGGCGAGTCGTTGTGGGTGATCCGGGTTCAGTGTAATGCGCGCGTTGGCAGCGCGGTTGTCGCAGTGCGGCAAATCGTCACGGTCATCCTGCCCCGACGCTGGTCTGCGCCAGACCGGCGTCTACAATCAAGTTCTGCCCGGTGATGCCGCGCGACTCGTCGGACGCCAGAAACAGCGCCGTGCGCGCGATGTCATCCACCGACAGTCGGAACTTCAAGCACTGCTGGGCCAGGAATTCCTGCTCCACCGTCGGCGAGTGCCACAGCGCCACCTGCCGCTCTGTCACCACCGCGCCCGGCACAATGGCGTTGACGCGGATGTTGCGATCGCCCAGTTCGCGCGCCAGCACGCGGGTCATGCCGCCGATGGCGGCCTTGGCCGACGTGTAACCGATCATCGCCGGGCGCCCGCGCATCCACGAGATCGAACCCAGATTAATGATGGCGCCGCCGCCCGCCGCCGCCATGCCGGGGGCCACCGCCTGCGCGGCGAACACCTGATGACGCTGGTTGATGGCCTGGTTTTCGTCCCAGTAGGCCAGCGTGACATCCTCCAGCTTGTGGCGGTCGTCGCGCGCGGCGTTGTTGACCAGCACGCGAATGGGGCCCCAGTCGCGCTGCACGTCGGCAATAACGGCCTGCAGCGCCGGAATGTCGCGGACGTCGCAGTGGGCAAAGCGCACGCTGGCTGCGCCCAGCTGCGCCACCAGTGCCTGTGAGGGCGTATCGGCGATGTCGATGAACGCCACGCGGCAACCCTGCTCGACGAAGCGGGCGACGAAACCGGCACCAATGCCCGAGCCGCCACCCGAGACGAATACCGTCCGGCCGGCAAGATCGGGGTAGATGACGTGCGCGCTGCTCACGAGCGTGGTTCCTCCGGCGGGACAGTACGGGGCGGCGTGCGGGCAAGGCGTATGTTCGCCTTTCGGTACCGTTTCCCAAGTCCTCTATATCATCTATATCACATAGATGACTTCCTGTCCAGTCATTTCGCCATCATGCCGTCATCGAAAAATCAAGTTCCACTTCACGACCCTCGCGCAGCGACTCTTCCGCGGCAAGACAGCAAAGAACCCGCTTGCGCGACTCCTCCGCCGATACTAGGGGACGCCTTAGCGCAAAGGCTAGAACGGTCAACCGAAGCTGCTCCGAGAGTTCGAACACTTCGCCAGACGCCGGTATCGAATGGTGTTCCGCTTCACGTACACCTCGCTCGAAATCGAAACCTTTTGGTTGCACGCGAAAATCAAACACCGGCCGATCGTCACGGTCCATGGCCCCGGACCAGGAGGTGCGAATCGCCCCGTCGGAACCTGCCACCTCGACGACCAGGTGATGCTCAAACCCTGCCACGCACTGATTGATGGTGGCATAGGCCCCACCGGTAAACGTCAGCGTCGACGAACACACGTCCACCATGCCGGGTGCGCGCACGCCGCGTGACCGACCATGGGTCCGAATCGTCTGCGGGTCGCCGTAGCGCTCGAGATACCACAGGGCGAAGTCGAAGAAATGCACGGCCTCTTCAAGGATCCACGAGCCCACGCGCGCACCGTCGTGACGCCAGCCGTCGGCACCCAGGCGGTACGGGTTGCGGAAGAGATTGACATTGACCCACAGCGGTTCGCCGATCGCGCCCTCGTCGATCAGACGCTTGGCACGCCCCCATTGCGTGGATAGCCGGAATTCATGCCCGATCGAAAGTATGCCCGTGCTGGATTGTGCCGCGCGAACCAGGCGGTCGCAGTCGGCACGCGTGGTGGCGAGTGGCTTCTCAAGCAGCACGTTCTTGCCTTGTTCCAATGCGGCACACGCAACATCGGCGTGCAGGAAGTTGGGCAGCACGACATCAACCGCATCGATCGCAGGGTCCTCGACCACATCCTGCCAGCGAGTAGAGACGCGGGATGCCGGAAAATCGGCGCGCGCAGCGCTGGCGCTGGCTTCGGTCCGGCACGCGATCGCCAGCAGCCGCGCTCCGCCCACCGCGGTAATCGCGCGGGCATGAAACCGGCCCCAGGCACCATAACCAATCAGTCCGAATCGAATGACATTCCCCTTGCCAGTGGCGTCTCTCTCGCAACGACGATGCCGTCCCGGAGTAAGTTCTCTACGCCGGAGTCGCCGGCGACAGACCCGGCCTGCTGCGCTGCAAACCAACGGTTTCCGGCTGTGCCATCTGCAACCGCACGGGGGGCAATCCCCGCAGCACCAGTTCGAGGTCGTCCACCGCCATGGCGCCAATGTCGAGCAAGGTCTCCGCTAGACCCCCCGCCCGGTGCGATGAAAGGATGGCGGATTCGACACCACGCAGCGGATCGTCCGCGGCCACCGGCTCGACCGGGAAAACATCGATGGCGGCTTCGATTCGCCCCGACTCCATTTCGATTTGCAGCGCATCATAGTCAAGTACATCGGCGCGACTCAGCACGACCAGCTTGGCGCCGTCCGGCATTCGAGCCAACTCTGCCGCGCCAATGAACCGGCGGTTGGTGGCGGTGGCCGCAGCAAGGATGATGGTGACCCGGGATGACGTCAGCACCGCGTCGAGGGACGCCGGCAGAACACCGTGCTCGCGCAGCACCGCGTCGGGCAGCCACGCATCGTGAACGCGGATGGTGCCACCGAAGGGCTTCAGCAGTGGCACCAACGCTCGAGCGATGTTGCCGAAGCCAATGATCCCCACCGCGGCACCGAACAGGCTCGACACGCCCACGTTGCCGCGCCAGCCGTAGGCTTCGCGCCCGCTGCGAAACGTGCGGTCGGCGCGAGTTATGCCACGCACCAGGTCAAGCGACGCGGCCAGCGCAAACTCGGCCACTGGCCGCGCGAACACCGGCGCCACGCAACCCACACGGATGCCGCGCGCAAAGCACGCGGCGTAATCCACATTGGGAAGGAAATTGCCCTCGACATTGAACACGGCCTTGAGGCGGGGCGCACGATGCACGCGCTGCGCTGGAAGCGCCGTCTGGCCGAGTATGGCAACGACGTCCGGAAGCAGGGCATCAACCGTCGCGTCCGGCACCGGCCCGGCTTCAACGGTTCGGACATCGGCCAACGCCTCGAGCCGCGCGCGATCAGCCGGCCGCAGGATCATCGCGTTGTTTCGCGGCCACGGATCAAGCAGCACCAGCGGACGCACAGTGTTCATTTAGCGGGGCCGCGCGCTCAGCACGAGCGGAGCTTCAAGCGTGACGTTCTGGGCCCGGAACAATAGCCGTACGACCCGTTGCTCTGATCGACCCTTGCCCTCCTTTTCGGCCCGAAGCTGGATGTTATGCGACCGATTGTCCAGGATCACGAACGTTCCGTCTGGCCCAGTGACGACGTTGCCGCGCTCAGAGTTGGTCGTGAAATTCTGCTCCATGATCTGCACCACGGCGCCAGCCACTGGCGCCCCATCCGAATCCACCACCCGCCCGCGCACAATGCCGTCGTCGTGCATTGCGATCCACGCGTTCCAGGCGCCAATCACAATGGCCAGGCCGAGAGGTACGAGCACGAAGCGGCTGCGCATTGCCCTTTGCAATCGGGTCGGCATGCTCAACCCTTTGTCGCGCCGGACGTCAGTCCGCGAATGAATTCCTTCTGCGCGAGCAGGAACAACACAATGCCCGGCAGCAGGACCATGATGCAGAACGCATAGAGAGCGCCAGTGGTGTTCTCGTGATAGGTGAGAAAGCGCGAAAGCCCCAGCGGCAGCGTTTGCATGTTTGGATCGCGCACCACGATCAACGGCCACAGGAAATTGTTCCACGACCAGATGAAGGACAGGATCACGTTGGTGGCCACCGCCGAGGTGGACAGCGGGATCATGATCTTCATGATGATCTGCAACTCTGACAGGCCATCAATACGCGCTGCGTCGATCAGCGAACGCGGCACCGCGTCGAAACTGGCCTTGTAGACGAAGATGCACACAATGGTCGAGAACGTCGGCAGGGCCAGTCCCAGATAGCTGTTCAGCAGACCCAACTTTCCAGTGATGAGATACGCCGGAACAATGGTGGTCTGGAACGGGATCATCATGCACGACAGCAGCAGCGTGACGATGAGTCCGCGGCCGCGGAAGTGCTTGGTCAGTGCGTAGGCCGCCATCGCGTTGAATACGACGTTGGCGGCAATCGCGAGACCCGACACGATCACGCTGTTGAGCAGATAACGGGCGAAGGGAATGTAGTACCAGACATCCACAAAGTAGAAGAGATGCGGGTCTACCGGCCATAGACTGGGCGGATAGACGAAGATGTTCTCGCCGGTCAGGCTGGTCTTCAGCACCCAGTAGAACGGCAACAGCATGCAGAAACTCACCAGCAGCAGCGCAACATGGATCGGCCAGTGCGAATGGCGCCGTACCGGCGCAACACCTGCGCGGCGCGGCGCGGTCATCAATCGTTCTCCACCGCGCCGGCGTCGCCGCCTGAGAGTCGATTGCCGATCCAGGTAAGCAGCACCAGCAACAGGAACTGCACCACCGTCAATGCCGCCGCATAGTCGACCTTGCTCAACTCGAACGCGGCGCGATAGATGTAGTTGACCAGCAGCTCGGAGCTGTGGCTGGGGCCACCCTGCGTCATCACGTACACCAGGTCGAAGCTGGTGAACGACGTCATGATGCCGATGACAAAGGCCAGGAAGATCGCCGGCCGTAGCAGCGGTAACGTAATGCGAAAGAACTGCTGCCGCCCATTGGCCCCATCGATGGAGGCTGCCTCATACAGGTTCTGCGGAATGTTCTGCAGGCCCGCCAGCAGGATGATCATGTAGAAACCGATGATCTGCCAGACGTTGGCCAGCAACACCGACGGCAACGCAAGCTCGAAGGACTGCAGGAACGGCAGCGGTTGGTCGATGATATGCAGCGAGCGCAGCACGAAGTTGAAGAGGCCCACCTTCTCGTCATACAGCCAGCGCCAGATGATGCCCACTGCCACTGTCATCAGCGGATAGGAGAGAAACACGATGGTGCGGTAGATGTTCCGCCCACGAATCTCCGAGTTGACCATCAGCGACACGGCCAGCGCCAACGCAATGCCTACGGGCGCGCTGGCCATGTAGATCAGCGTGTTCTTCAGCGTTATCCAGAACACTTCGTCGTCCCACATGTCGACGTAGTGATTGAAGCCGATGAACCGGGTGCCACCGAAAAGCGAGAATTCCTGGAACGACAGGATCAGGTTCCAGATCAGCGGCAGGATCCGGTACAGGAAGAACACCACCAGGGACGGCAGCAGAAAGATCCAGACCAGCAGCAGTTCGCGCCGCCGCTTCGAACCTGAGGCGGCGGCGCGACGCGGAACAGCACGCAGGCCCGGTGACTCCGGTGCGATCGTGCTGTCCGCGCTGCTCATTCGCGCCGGTTCCTATCGACCCAGAACGCGATTGACCTTGCCTTCGGCATCCTTGATCGCGTCGGCCGGTGACTTGCGCCCCAGCACCGCGTTCTGAATTTCCGGATAGAAGGCGTCCTTCACCCGCGAGTCGTTGGCCAGCCGCCAGTTACCCGTCAGCTTGTCGGTCTGTTCGAGCTGCGTCTGCAGTACTGCTGCGGCCAGCGGGTCGTCCACCTTCATCTTGTCCAGCGTGGTCTTGTCGGACGCGATATTGCCCGTCAACACCTTGCGGCGCGCGGAGAATTTCTCCGTCCACTTTTCGCTCGTGACCATCTTCAGGAATTCCCACGCAATGTCGGGATGCTTCGATCCCTTCGATATGCCAAGTCCGTGCGAGTTGGGCGTGGCCCAGCCACCCGGCACGTTCATGACGCCAAGCGTATCGGCATTGATCCAAGGTGCCTGGCCGCGAATGAAGAAGAATGCCGGGGAATGCGCATGCAGCATGCCCACGTTACCGGCAGCGAAGGCGCCATTGGGCTCCACCCAGCGGCCCGTCCACGAGATCTTGTTGATTGCGCCGTTGCCCGACCCCTTGGTCAGCGCGTCCAGCACTTTCACCGTGGCCGGTGTGTTGAACGCTGCCTTCTTAAGGTCGGGAGTCAACAGTTCGACACCGTTCATGCGGAACAGCGGCCAATAGAGCCAGTCGAAGTTCAGCGTCATGAAGCCCGTCTTGTCCCCTTTCGACATCCGTGTCGCGTAGTCCATCATCTGGTCGAAGTTCTGCGGCGGGCTGGTGATGCCGGCTTCCTTGAACATCGTCTTGTTGTAGAAAAGAAGTGTCTTGCTGATGTAGAACGGCAACATGTAGTTCTTGTTCTCGTAGGTCCAGTTGCCAAGATAATCGGCATTGAAGCGCTTGCGCACATCCGCGTCCTTGGCCATGTACGGCGTCAGGTCCACCATACCTCCTGCGGCTGCGTATTCAAGCCACAGCCCACCCTGGGTGTTGATGATGTCCGGCGGAGTGCCCGCGATCACCTGCGTCTGGTAGTACGTCGGGAATTCCGGGCCTTTCTTGTCGAGCCACTCGACATCGACATCCGGCCGCAGCTTCTTGAACTCCGCAATCCATTCCTTGAACAGCTCTTCCTGATCCGAGATGTTCCAGGTCAGAAAACTGATCTTCTTCTGCTGCGCCACGGCGGGTGTCACGGCCATCGCGGTCAGGCAGATTGCAGCGATGAGCGAACGCGCAAGGGTGCGGAACCGAATGGGTGATCGTTGTTGCAACATGATGGCCTCCGTGGTGTGAATGCAGCATGGATATTGAAATGCGGGCGCGCTTATCCTTGCGTCAAATCACGCGCTCGGTAACCGGGTCAAAGCAGTGCAACTGGCCGACATCGATGCGCAAGGCAATGGGCTGCCCCGGAGTCGCCGATGTCGCGGGCGGTACCCGCGCCACGATCTCGCCGTCGCCGAAGGTCAGGAAGACAAGGGTGTCGGAGCCCAAGGGCTCCACCACATCCACCACCGCAGTGAGTTGCGGAGGGCCCGACCCTGCGGGCGCGAAGTGCTCCGGGCGGATTCCAACAACGACCTCCCGCCCGGCATGCGCTGCGTAACGCGCTTGTCGCTCGGCCGTCAGCGGAAGGACCGTGTCGCCCTGTCGATCGCGCAACAACACGGTGGAAGCATCGTCCCCGATGCGCCCGCGGGTGAAGTTCATGGTCGGCGACCCGATGAAGCCGGCGACAAACATCGAAACGGGATGGTTGTAAACATCGTCCGGCGTGCCGGAATGTTGCATATGGCTGGTGCCGATCACCGAACAATCCTGCCAGGGGGTGACGAAAAACAATCGCCTGGACTTGCCGATCGCAGCATCCGAGGAACGCTGGCTGCCAACGCCCACTGCATCGTTCGTGGCAAAGAGCC
>JANNNM010000142.1:0-2907 GCA_031398535.1 Betaproteobacteria bacterium
GCTACACCGCCACCTACCAGATAGAGCCCGCGCTGGCCACCAAGTGGACGCAGGTCACGCCCACGCAGATGCGCTTCGAACTGCGCAAGGGCGTCAAGTTCCACGACGGCACGCCCTTCACCGCCGACGACGTGGTGTTCAGCTTCGAGCGGGCGAAGGCCGATACTTCGCAGCTGCGCGCCTATGCCAACTTTGCCGGTACACCGAAGAAGATCGATGACCTGACGGTGGAGTTCGTCACCAACGGCCCCAATCCGATCATGCTCGAGCACGTCGCCACCATCAATGTCCTGTCCAAGGCATGGTGCGAGAAGAACAAGTGCCTGAAGCCGCAGAACTTCGCGGCGAAGGAGGAAATGATCACGGCCCGCGAAGCCAACGGCACGGGCCCGTATTCGCTCGTGTCGCGTGCGCCGGACATCAAGACGGTGCTGAAGAAGAATCCGAACTGGTGGGGCATCAAGGCCGGCCAGTTCAGCGGCAACATCGACGACGTCGTCTACACGCCGATCAGCTCGGACGCCACGCGCGTGGCCGCGCTCATCTCCGGCGAAGTCGACCTCATCAACGACCCGCCGCCGCAGGACGTGCCGCGCCTCGGGCAGACGCCGAACATCAAGGTCATCGAAGGCGTGGAAAACCGCATCGTGTTCATCGGCATGGACCAGGCGCGCGACGAGCTCCTCTACTCGAACGTCAAGGGCAAGAACCCGTTCAAGGACGTGCGCGTGCGGCAGGCGCTCTACCATGGCATCGACATCGAGGCCATCAACAAGACGACGATGCGCGGCCTGTCGAAGCCCACCGGCGCGATCCTGCCGTCGCCTGTCACGTCCACGCCCGAGATCGAGAAGCGGCTGCCGTTCGACCGCGATCGCGCGAAGAAGCTGCTGGCCGACGCCGGCTATCCGAATGGCTTCGAAGTGACGCTCGACTGCCCGAACAACCGCTACGTCAACGACGAGCGCATCTGCCAGGCACTGGCCGCGATGTGGTCGCAGATCGGTGTCGCCACCAAGGTCAACACGATGCCGCGGGCCGTGTACTTCCCGAAGCTCGAGAAGACCGATACCAGCCTCTACATGCTGGGCTGGGGGGGCGCCTCGACCGACGGCATCTTCACGCTGCAGCCCGTGCTTTCGACCTACAACGGCAAGGGTGACGGCGACTTCAACTACGGCCGCTACAGCAACGCCAAGGTCGACGAGCTGACCGCCAAGATCAAGGTCGATGTCAATACCGAGCAGCGACTGAAGATGATCCGTGAAGCGCTGCTGGCACAGAACGAGGCGGTCAACCTGATCCCGTTGCACCGCCAGGTGATCCCGTGGGCGTCGCGTACCAATGTGACGATTCCGCATCGGGCCGACAACAACGTGATTCCGCAATGGGCGACGTTGAAGTAACCCGCTTCCAGCGTTGACAGCGGCGCGGCGCCCGTCAGGGTCCCGCGACGTGTTTGTTTGTGCCCGGTGTCCCGCTCGATCCAAGGTACCGCGTCGCCACCCACGCCAGCAGCACCAGCACCGCCGCGGACGCAGCGAAGAGCCCCCATGCCAACGGCAACGCCACCTGGGCAGTGGACTGTGCGCCGGCCAGCGCCAGCGTCGTCGCGACAAATGCCGGTACGGTCTGCGCGTGGTGCCGCAGTACCAGTGCGATGGCAGCAAACATCGTGAGTCCACCGGTCACGCCGGCCAGCACCGCCGGCAGCACGTCGCGCGAGGCCGGCAGCGCGGACGCGATCGCCAGCAGCACGAGCGCGCCTGCGGCGAGCGGCAAGCGGCGCGACCAGCCGGCGGTCAAGCGGGTCAGCAGCGCCAGCACGAAGAACGCGGTGGTCAACGCGATCCCGTAGGCGACGGCAGTCCCCAGCACGCTGCCCCACGGCCACGCGAGCGCCCATGCCGGTTGTTCAGGCCATTGCGGATAGATCGGGGCCTCGATCGCATCCACCGCCGCCGCCAGGCCACGCAATGCCAGCGCGGCGCACACGCCCGCCAGCCACGGCGGCAGGGACGCCATGGCCATGCCGGCGGTGGCCGCGCGCGCATGGAAGACCCCCACGCCCGCCAGCAGCCCCACCAGCAGCGCGATGGCCACGCGCCCGGCGAGACCGCCCACCAGCGACAGGGCCAGCTGCGACGCCACGGGCTCAGCCGTCTGCAGCTGCATGAAGAGTGCCGGCAAGCCGAAGAGCGCATTGCCGACCAGCCCGACCAGCATCGTGACACTGACGACGACCTGCACGCGGCGATCGCACTGGCCGCGATTCCAGGCCAGAACCGCGAAGATCAGGGCCCCCAGCACTGCCAGCACGAAGATGCCCGAGGCCGCCAAGCCGAGGACATCGTGGCGGCCGTCGCGCTCCTCCTCGCGCCGCTGCCAGGTCTCGGGCACGAAGACGTAGCGGCCGATGCCGACCACTTCTTCGCCGGCCAGCGACACCTGCACCCGCGCCTCGGCGCCGGCAGGCAACGCCACGCGCGGATCCGCATAGGCGAATACCCAGTCGCGCCGGGCGGGCTGCTGCGTCGCATCGGCCGAGCGGAACACGAGCAACGCGGGATCGATGCCGAACGCGTCGCGGATGGCGTGCTGCGCCACGACGCTGGCGCCGGCCTCGTCCAACGATGCACCCGCGCGGCTCTCCGGCAACCGGTGCACCACCTGGCGGATCGCGCCGTCGCCGGTGACACTGACCCGCCACTCTTCCACGCGTTCGGCGACAGCGCCGTCGAAGCGCGCGAAACGCACCTCCCACAGCGGCGGCGCGAGCGTCGACCCGATCAACTGTCGATACACCGACGCCCCGGCTTCGCGCCAGACAAATGCATGCGCCTGGCGCGGCGACGATTCGCCCAGCACCTGCCGCGGCATCGCCATCCGCTGCCACTCCGGCCCCGG
>JANNNM010000856.1:0-1913 GCA_031398535.1 Betaproteobacteria bacterium
TCCCTTCCTGCGCGGCACGTTCGGCGAGGCGGTCCTGGAACCGATTCGCCTGCACGTGGAGGCCAAGCGCGCGCTCTGTGCGCTGGAAAGCGGCTACTACGATGCGCTGTCGGAGGACTCGCGCCGCAGCCTCAAGCTGCAGGGCGGCATCCACGCGCCGGCCGAGGCCGAGGCCTTCGTCGCCCGGCCCTACGCCCGCGATGCGATGCGGCTGCGCCGCTGGGACGACGAAGCAAAAGTGGCGGGCGCCGTCACGCCGCCGCTCGCCCACTTCATGCTCATCGCGCAGCGCGCCTCGCGCAACCTGTAGGGGCCGCCCGCCGGTTCCGCGGGGCGCGTCGCGGCGGAATGTGGATGATGGCTTGCGCTTGTTGCGCTGCCCGGCAACAATCGGGGCATGGCAACGATGCCCAATCCTGTTCGCCCCACCGGTGCGGCCGCCACCCGGGCTGAATTCTATGAACGCATCCTCCCGCTGGGGCTGACGCCGCTGTGGGAGGTCCTGCACGCGCTCGTGCCGCGCGAACCCGCCACGCCTTGCGTGCCGGCCCACTGGGCGTGGTCCGATGTGTGGCCGCCCCTGCAGGATGCGGGGCGGCTCATCACCGCGGAGGAAGCGGTGCGCCGCGTGCTGATCCTCGAGAACCCGGCGCTGCGCGGCCAATCGTGCATCACGCAATCGCTCTATGCCGGCCTGCAGCTGATCCTGCCCGGCGAAGTCGCGCCGTCGCACCGCCATACACAGTCCGCGCTGCGCTTCGTCGTGCACGGACGCGGCGCATTTACCGCCGTGAACGGCGAGCGCGTCACGATGGAGCCCGGCGACTTCATCATCACACCCAGTTGGACATGGCACGACCACGGCAACCCGGGCGACGAGCCGGTCGTGTGGCTCGATGGCCTCGACATCCCGATGCTGCGCTTCTTCGACGCGGGCTTCGCCGAGAACGGCGGCGCCGCGCAACAGGCGGTCACACGCGCGGAAGGGGTCAGCCTTGCGCGCTACGGCGCCAACATGATGCCGGTGCGCTACGAGGCCCCGCATGGCGCGACCAGCCCGATCTTCTGCTACCCGTATGCGCAGAGCAAGGCGGCGCTGCTGGCGCTGGCCGCGGCCGAGCCGCCGGATGCGTGGGACGGCGTGAAGCTCGCTTACGTGAATCCCGCCACCGGTGGACCGGCGATCACCACCATGGCCACCTATCTGCAATGGATCCCACCGTCCACCGTCACGCGCCCGGCACGTACCACGGCGGGTACCGTCGTGTCGGTGGTCGAAGGCCGCGGCGCGGTCGTGATCGCACGTGGTCGCGACGCGCCCGTGCGCTACGATATCGGCCCCAAGGATCATTTCGTCGTGCCCCCTTGGGCCGCGATGCATGTCGAGTCGCGCGATGCGCTGGTCCTCTTCAGCTATTCCGATGCGCCGGTGCAGCGAGCGCTGGGCATCTTGCGCGACGAGCGGCTCTAGCGTGTTGCCGGAGGATCAACCATGAACGCACCGGATCGACTTCCCGCCGCCGCGCCGTCGCCGCTGACGTCGCATTCGCCGGCCTTCACGCACGACAGCCGCATCCCCGCATGGGTCTACACCGATCCCGCGGTCTACCAGCGCGAACTCGACCGGATCTTCTATCGCGGCCACTGGTGCTATGTCGGTCTGGAAGCCGAGATTCCGGCGCCGGGCGACTTCAAGCGAACGCGTCTCGGCGAACGCAGCGTGATCATGGTGCGCGACGCCCAGGGCAGCGTGAACGTCGTCGAGAACCGCTGCGCGCATCGCGGCGTGGCGTTCTGCCGCGAGGATTTCGGCAACCGCGAGAAGTTCGTCTGTCCGTATCACCAGTGGCAATACGACCTGGCCGGCAACCTGAAGGGCGTGCCGTTCCGCAATGGCGTGAAGGCACTGGTCG
>JANNNM010000242.1:0-4470 GCA_031398535.1 Betaproteobacteria bacterium
CTGGGACAGGAAGCCAACGTCGAAGAGGGCACGGGAATCGGCCTCGTCGTGAGCAAGCGGCTGGTCGAATTGATGGGCGGTGTCATCGGCGTCGAAAGCACGCTGGGCACCGGCAGCGTGTTCTGGATCGAGCTCAAGCTGGCCGAAGCCACGCAGCCCGACCACGATGTGCCTGCGCCATCGCCTGTCGCCACGTCACAGCACCGGGACGATTCCAAGATCCGGACGCTGCTGTACATCGAGGACAACCCCGCCAATCTGATGCTGGTCGAGGACCTCATCGCCCGTCGCAACGATCTGCGGATGCTCAGCGCGCGCGATGGCAGCACCGGAGTCGAGATGGCCCGCGCCTTCCTGCCCGATGTCATCCTGATGGACATCAACCTGCCCGGCATCAGCGGCATCAAGGCGCTGAAGATCCTGTCCGACGACCCCGCCACCGCCGCAATTCCGGTCGTGGCGTTGAGCGCCAACGCCATGCCTCACGACATCGCCAAGGGACTGGACGCCGGATTCTTCCAATACCTGACCAAGCCCATCAAGGTCCAGGTGTTCATGGAAGCGCTGGATCTCGCGCTGGCGGCGTCCGCGCACCAAAAAACGCAACGGTCGCCCGCGACATCGTGCCCGCCATGATGACCGTGCCCCTTGCAGCGAGTCTGGCGGCGCCGGCACCTTCCGGAATGAATGAACCATTGACCCTGCTCTACGTGGAGGACAACCCGGTCAACCTGATGCTGATCGAAGAACTGGTCGCGCGGCGGCCGGACCTCCGCATGCTGAGCGCGACCGACGGCAAGCACGGCCTCGAGATTGCCCGTGTTGCCCAGCCTGCTGTGATCCTGATGGACATCAACCTGCCCGGCATCAGCGGCATCACCACGTGCCGGATCCTGCACGCCGACCCCTGTACCACCCACATCCCGGTGATTGCGCTGAGCGCCAACGCGACGCCACGCGATATCGCTCGTGGAGGCACCGCCGGATTCTTCCGCTACCTGACGAAGCCGATCAACATCAACGTATTCATGGCGACGCTGGATGAGGCGCTGCGTTTCGCGCAATCCAGAGCTGCGCGCGCTTAGGTGCGCGTGTTCACCTGGTGCCTGGTGACCGCCCGGATCAGCCCGTCAGCCGCCAGCGGACCACTGCTTCCCGCGGCATAGGGGTGCACCTTCAGGTGTCGCCGCAACAGCGGCGCATAGAGGCTCCACGAAGCTTCGGCTTCGTCGGCATGCACGAATAGCGTCAGGTCGCCCTGCACGACATCGCGCAACAGCGTCTCGTAGCCCGCCGCCAGCGGCGCGCCGAAGGCCTCGGCGTAGCGGAAATCCATGTGCTGCGTCTGCAGCGCGAAACGGTCCCCCGGCGACTTCACCTCGAACGACAGGTCGAAGCCTTCATCGGGCTGCAGCGTGATGACGAGCACGTTGTGGTCGGCCGCGCGGCCGTCGAGCGAGCGGAAGAGCGACACCGGCGGGCTGCGAAAGTGAATGGTGATCTCGGTGACGCGCCGCGCCAGGCGCTTGCCGGTGCGCAGGAAGAAAGGCACGCCCTGCCAGCGCCAGTTGTCGATCTCGAGCCGCAGCGCCACGAAAGTCTCGGTGCGCGACTGCGCGGCCACCCCCTGCTCCTGCCGATAACCCTTCAGCGCCTTGCGCTGGACGCGGCCGGCCTCGTACTGGCCGAACACAATGGCATCGTCGCGAATGGGCCCGACGCTGCGCAGCACCTTCACCTTCTCGAAGCGGATGCTGTCGGCCTCGAATGCGGCGGGCACCTCCATCGCGGTGAGGCACAGCAACTGGGTCAGGTGGTTCTGCACCATGTCGCGCAAGGCCCCGGCGTCCTCGTAATAACGGGCGCGCTGCTCGATGCCGAGGTCCTCGGCCACGGAGATCTCGACGCTGTGGATGTGATCGCGGTTCCACGCCGATTCGAACAGCGCGTTGCCGAACCGGAAGGCCAGCAGGTTCTGCACCGATTCCTTGCCGAGGTAGTGGTCGATCCGGTACACCTGATCCTCGGCAAAGTAGCGATGGACCAGCGCATTGAGCTTGCGGGCCGAGGCCAGGTCGCGTCCGAACGGCTTTTCGATCACCAGCCGGGCCCAGCCGCGGGCCCGATGAAGGCCGGCAGCCCCCAGCCCCTCGATCGTGGGCGGGAACGCCGTGGGCGGCAGCGCGAGATACAGCACGCGATTGCCCGGCAGACCGTGCGTGGCTTCGAGTTGCGCGATGCGCGCGGCTAGCCGGGAGTACTGCGCCGCGCTGCCGTCGCCCAGGCCCTCGTAGTGCAGGTGCGTGGCGCACCAGCGCGACATCTTCGCCGTGACCTTGCATCCCGCGCCGGCCAGCGAACGCATCGCCGTCGCGCGAAAGCGGTCGACCGCCAGGTCGTCGTCGCGCCCGACGCCCAGCACCTGACATTCCGCCGGCAGCAACTTGTCCTGCACCAGTTGCGCCAGTGCGGGCAGCAGCTTCCGCTGCATCAGGTCGCCGGTGGCGCCGAAGATGACGAACAGGCAGGCTTCCACGTCGGCGCGGGGCATGGGCTGGGGCGCCAAGGAGGTCAGGCCGGGGTGGTGCCGCTGGAGTTCACGCCTCGAGCGTGGCGTCCATCGTGATCTGCGCCTTCAGCAGCTTCGACACCGGGCAGCCGACCTTCGCCTTGTTGGCGATCTCCAGGAACTTCGCGCTGTCGGCGCCCGGGATCTTCGCGGTTACGGTGAGGTGGCTGGCGGTGATTTCAAAGCCGGCTCCGACTTTTTCAAGCGTGACGGCGGCATGCGTCTCGATGCGATCGGCGGTGAGCCCAGCCTCGCCCAGCATCAGTGACAGCGCCATCGAGTAGCATCCGGCATGCGCCGCGCCGATCAGTTCCTCGGGGTTGGTGCCCTTGCCGTTCTCGAAGCGGGCCTTGAATCCATAGGGCGCCTCGTTCAGCACGCCCGTCTCGGTGGAGATGCTGCCGATGCCGTCCTTGATTCCGCCCTTCCATACTGCCCATGCCTTCTTGATCATGAATGCTCCCAGGTTGGTTGGTTGCCCGCGCATGGATCTGTCCATGCCGCCTGTGTGCGCCAGCGCACCGACCAATGATGCCTCAATTGCCAAGCTCATTCAGTTTACCGATCCAGGAAGCTTGGCATGCCCGAAGACGTCGCCCTGCGCACGTGGAAGCACTACGAGGCGCGCGCCTGCAAGGGATGGGTCATGTTGCCCAAACTCAACAGGATCCGCCTGCCCATGACCCATCAGCAGCTGCTCGACAACATCCAGCGGAATGACGGCACCAGCCTGCAGGATGCGCAATCGCAGGTCGCATCGTTCGAGAAGAGCTTCAGGGACGAGTAGTCCTGAAGGCCGGGCAGGACGTGTCGGCCTCTATGTGCGGTGGCGGACAGACGCTCCCACCCGTCGAACCGTAGGCTACATGGGGCTACCGGCCCAGCGGCGTGGTTGGCGGCCCGCTTTCCGTCATTGTCGTCTTGCTGCTGATGGGGTCCCTGTAACGCCTGTAAACTGCAGGGCATGACCTATTGCATTGGCGTCACGCTCGACCAAGGCATGATCTTCGCCTCGGATTCCCGTACCAACGCCGGTATGGACAACATCGCCAAGTTCTGCAAGATGACGCTCTTCGAGCGTCCGGGCGATCGCGTGATCGTGTTGCTGAGCTCGGGTAACCTGGCCGGCACGCAGGCCGTGATCGGCGTGCTCAACCAGCGCTGCGCGGCCGGCGACGACGTGCCCAACCTGTGGAACGCGCGCACGATGTTCGAGGTGGCCATGCTGGTCGCCGACGCGATGCGAGACATCGAGAAGCGCGACGGCGAATACCTCGAGAAGAGCGAGATCGGCTTCAACGCGTCCTTCATCGTCGGTGGCCAGGTGGCCGGCGAGCCGCAGCGGCTCTTCCGGATCTATGCCGAGGGCAACTTCATCGAGGCCGGGCTCGACACGATGTATTTCCAGACGGGCGAGACCAAGTACGGCAAACCCAACATCGACCGCGTGATCACGCGGCGCACGCCGCTGGCGGACGCCGCCAAGTGTGTGCTGGTGTCGTTCGACTCGACGATGCGCAGCAACCTGTCGGTGGGCATGCCCATCGACCTCATGTGCTATGAGCGCGACAGCCTGTGCGTGCAGAAGCGGCGCCGCTTCGATCACGGCGACGCCTACTTCACGGCGTTGAGCCACGAATGGGGTGAAGGCACCCGCCAGGTGTTCCGCCAGCTCCCCGAGCTGCACTGGTGACAGCACGCGGCGCCGGCACCGACGCCTTCATTGTCACCTGCGAGCACGGCGGCAACCGGATTCCTGCCACCTGCCGCCCGCTGTTCCGCCGTTATCGCGCCCTGCTCGACACCCATCGCGGCTACGATCCCGGCGCGCTGCAGATGGCGCGTGACCTGGCCCGCGCCCTCGACGCACCGCTCGTCAGCGCCACCGTCAGCCGGCTGGT
>JANNNM010000316.1:0-7518 GCA_031398535.1 Betaproteobacteria bacterium
CAAGACGCCGCAACGCTTTCTGGCCTGCGCTATGGAATCCTGGCCCTTGGCGATCGCACCTACGCCAACTTCTGCGCATTCGGCCGCCAACTCGATGCCTGGTTGCAGCAGCGCGGCGCCACGCCGCTCTTTGCGCGCGTGGAGGTGGACGATGCCGCACCCGCGACGCTGGTCGAATGGCAGCGCAGCGTCGCCGCTGTGACGGGAACGTCGCCGGACGCCTCGGCGTGGGATTTCGCGCCACCAGGCGCATTTGATCTGGTCGAGCGACGTCACCTCAATCCCGGCAGTCCGGGTGGACCTGCGTATTGCATCGCGTTGAAGCCGCGGGACGGCGTCGCCACATGGACGGCCGGCGACATTGCAGAGGTGTGGGCGAGTCCGCTGGACGCGACGGGTGCCGTCGACGATATCCCGCGCCGCGAGTATTCGATCGCGTCCATCCCGGAGGATGGCGCGCTGGAATTGCTGGTCCGCCAGGCCCGCAAGCCCGATGGCACGCTCGGCGTGGGCTCGGGTTGCCTGACGCAGCATGCCGCGATCGGCGCGTCCGTGTGGTTGCGGATTCGTGTCAATCGCGCTTTTCACGTGCCCGCGGGTGACGCGCCCTTGATCCTGATCGGCAACGGGACGGGCATGGCCGGCCTGCGTGCCCACATCAAGGCGCGTGCGCGCCTGGGGTATTGGCGCAACTGGCTGCTGTTCGGCGAGCGCACGCAGGCACACGACCTCTTCTTCGGCGACGAGATTGCGCGTTGGCACGCCGAGGGCACGCTGGAACGGCTCGACCTTGCATTCTCGCGCGACGGAACCGAGCGCATGTATGTGCAGCATCGGCTGCTGGCGGCCGGGGAAGCCGTGCGCCAGTGGGTGGGGCAGGGCGCCACGATCTGCGTATGCGGCAACCGCGAGGGCATGGCCGACGGCGTGGACCGCGCGCTGCGCACGATCATCGGCACCGCAAGCATCGATGCGCTTCGGGGGCAGGGTCGCTACCGGCGCGACGTGTACTGAGATCGCGCGGCGCTGCAGGGCCGCGGCATGTTGTGTTTACGCCACGCGGCCGCAATGCTTGCAACAAATCAGAATGCTTCTCATTGCGGTTATGGTTAGCATTTGTAAAGATTTGTTTCACCACTACGCTTCTCCCCGACCCTTCACCCCCACCGATCAGGTCACCCCATGCCACGAAAAAGACAGCTCGCCCTTGCCGTACTGGCCACATTCTCCGCGCCGTTCAGTATGGCTGCCGTGGGGCAGACCGCGCCGGCGCCTACGCCGGCCACGACCACGCTTCCGGCGGTGAAGGTGCAGGGCGCCGGCGACAACGACTTCCAGGTGCGGACGTCAGAGAACCCCTTCTTCACCGCGCCGCTGCTCGATACGCCCAAGTCGGTCGTGATCATTCCGCAGGCCGTGATCCAGCAGACCAATTCGATCAGCCTCACCGACGCGCTGCGCACTACATCCGGGATCACGTTCGGCGCGGCCGAAGGCGGCAACCCGGTCGGCGACCGCCCATTCATCCGCGGCTTCGACTCCCAAGGCAGCATCTTCGTCGACAGCGTCCGCGACACCGGTTCACAAACACGCGACACCTTCGCCATCGAACAGATCGAGGTGATGAAGGGGCCGAGCTCGGCATTCTCCGGGCGCGGTTCGGTCGGCGGCTCGATCAACCTGATCAGCAAGCTGGCGCGCCCGGACAATTTCACGCAGGGCCTGCTGAGTGTGGGCACCGATGCGTATGTGCGCGGCATCGTCGACAGCAATTACATGTTCAACAGCGACAAGGCGGCCGTCCGCATCGCGGCCATGGGCTACTCGGTGGACGTTCCGGGCCGCGAAGCCGTGTACGGCGACCGCTGGGGCATCGCGCCGTCGATCACCTTCGGCCTCAAGTCCGATACCAAGGTGATGCTGAGCTACTACCACCTGAATGACCGCGGCATGCCTGACTACAGCACGCCGTACGACCCGCGCACCGGCCAGCCGGTGGAGGTGAACCGCGACAATTTCTATGGTCTGATCGATCGCGACTTCCGCAAGGGCGATACCGACATCGGTACCGCCACGATCACGCATGACTTCGGCAACAAGATTCTCTTCAGCAACACGACGCGCTATGGCCGCAGCACCAACGACTACATCGTGACCAATCCGGATGACAGCACCGGCAACGTCATCCTGGGCTCGGTCTGGCGCAACACCAAGAGCCGCAACTCGGCCACCACGACGCTCACCAACCAGACCGATATCACCGGTGAAGCCATTGCCTACGGCTTCAAGCACAGTTTCCTCGTGGGCCTCGAGTTCACCCGTGACCAGACCTACAACAATGCCTATGCCGTGGCCACCGGCAATCGCGTCTGCGCCAACAATCCGGTCACTTCATACAACTGCACCAGCCTCTTCACGCCGAACCCGAGCGACCCGTGGCAAGGCAGCATCACGGCAGCGCCCACCAGCAATACCAGCACGACCAACATCACGTCGCTCTACGCGTTCGACACGATGGAAATCTCGGCCCAGTGGCTGGTGAACCTCGGCCTGCGCTTCGATGACTACCGCACGACGTCGAACACGCCCGCCTACAACACCGCCGCCGGCGTGCCGGTGGCGACCGTCAACCTCAGGAACGACTCGAACTTCGTCAACTACCAGGCCGGCGTCGTCTACAAGCCGGTGCCGCAGGGCAGCATCTACGCCATGGTCGGTTCGTCGTCATTGCCACCGGGAATCTCCAATGGCGACGGGGCCGACAACATCACCGTGACCAACCAGTCGCTGGACCCGGTGAGTGCCACCGGGTATGAAATCGGCGTCAAATGGGATTTTCTCGGCGGCGCGCTTTCATTTACCGGGGCCGTGTTCTATACCGACATCGACAATGCCCGTGTCCAGGTCGATGCCAATACCTTTGCCAACGTGGGCAAGCAGAATATCCAGGGCTTCGAAATCGGCGCAGCAGGTGCGATCACCGACCGATGGAATGTGTTCGGTGGCTACACGTTCCTGAAGAGCGAGCTCAGGAACAACGGGCCGTTCGGCACCAATCCGGCGAACAACGGCAACAAGTTTCCCAACACCCCGGAGAACAGCTTCAGCCTGTGGACCACCTACCAGGTGCTGCCCGCGCTGACCGTCGGCGGTGGCGCGTACTACGTCGACAAGCAATTCGGCAACGTCACCAACACGCGGTGGATCCCGTCGTACTGGCGCTTCGATGCGATGGCCGCCTACACGATCAACAAGAACCTGTCGCTGCAACTCAACGTGCAGAACCTGACCGACGAGAAGTACTGGGACCAGGCCTACAGCAATCACTACGCCCACCAGGCCGCCGCGGCACAGGGCGTGCTGACGCTCAACTACCGGTTCTGAGTCGGCGTTGTCGCCCCCGCCTGCCGCTTGCTCCTCACCCGTCCTGAAGTCTTCGCGCTGGTTGCCCGCCCATGCTGATCGACATCCCCGACATTCTCACCAAGGCCCAGGTCCACCAGTGCCGGCAGATCATCCACAACGCGGAGTGGGTCGACGGCAACGTCACGTCGGGGCACCAGTCGGCGCTGGCGAAGAACAACATGCAGTTGCCAGAGGGCTCGCCCGCAGCCCGCCAGGCGGGCGACATGGTGCTCGATGCGCTGGGGCGCAGCCCGCCGTTCATCGCCGCGGCGCTTCCGCTCAAGGTGTTTCCGCCGCTCTTCAACCGCTACACGGGCGGCCAGGCATTCGGCACGCATGTCGATGCGTCCATCCGCCAGTTGCGCGGCACCGACTTTCGCGTGCGCAGCGATCTTTCGGCCACGCTGTTCCTGGCGGAGCCGGAGACCTACGACGGCGGCGAACTGACGATCGAGGACACGTTCGGCGCGCGTACGGTCAAGCTGCCGGCGGGCCATCTGGTGCTCTACCCGTCGACCAGCCTGCACCATGTGACGCCGGTCACGCGCGGCGCGCGCGTCGCATCGTTCTTCTGGCTGCAGAGCATGGTGCGCGATGACGGCCAGCGAACCTTGCTGTACCAGATCGACGGGACGATCCAGCGGCTGGCGGCCAGGCTGTCGCACAAGGATCCCGAAGTCGTGAGCCTGACCGGGACGTATCACAACCTGCTGCGGCGCTGGGCCGAGGTGTAGTCGTACCGCCTGGCGGCGCTACCAGCCGGAAAAGCGCGGCCACCGTGCGATCGTGCCGTCACCCTGGATCGCTTCGTAGGCGCCGTACTGCGCTCCGGTGGCGCAAGCATGGTTGGGCAGGATGCGCAGTTGCGTCCCCAGCGGAAAGCGGTGCTCGACCTCCGGCGCGATAGCGCCGTCACGCATAGCGATGATGCCGTGCTCCTGGTTGGCGCTGGCCATCACCCAGTTGTCCAGCACGCGGCCGGACACGTCGCAGACCACGCCGTACCCCTGGTCGGTTGCCTGGGCTGCCGTGCCGCGATCGCGGCTCATCGCCATCCAGCCGGCGTCGCAGATGATCCAGCCCTTGTCCGACTGATGGCCAATCACCGTGGTCAGCACGGACAACCCGATGTCGTTCGCGGTGCACACGCCGATGCCCGCCATCACCAGGTCGAAGAATACATACACGCCCGCGCGGACCTCGGTGACGCCGTGGAGGTGGCTGGCCGACAAGGCCGTGGGCGTCGATCCCACGCTGACCGTAGCGCAGGGCAGGCCATGCGCGCGCAGGTGGGCGGCAGCGCGCACGCACAGCGCCCGTTCCTGCTCGGCAATCCGGGCCAGTGCGTCTGGCGTCGAGCACGCATACGAGCTGCCCGCATGCGTCATCACGCCGCCCAGCCGGATCCCGCCGTCGACCAGAACGCGCGCGATCTGCAGCAGCACCGGATCATCCGGCTTCACCCCTGAGCGATGGCCGTCGGTGTCGATCTCGATCAGCACCTCGAGCTGCGGTACCTCCGCGGCACGCGCCGCGACCGTTTGCGCGCCGGCGACCGAATCGACCAGCACCTGCAACGCGCAGCCGCGCCTGACGAGATCGATCGCGTGATCGAGCTTGGCCGCCGTGATGCACACCGCGTACAGGATGTCGTCGAAGCCGGCGTCGAAGAAGGTTTCCGCCTCCTTCAGCGTGGACACGGTGATGCCGCGCGCTCCGGCGTCGCGCTGCCGTCGCACCACCTCGATCGATTTCGATGTCTTGACGTGCGGCCGGAAGCGCACGCCCAGGGCGTTCATCCGCGCCTGCATCCGCGCGATGTTGCGCGCCATACATGCCGCATCGAGCAGCAGCGCAGGCGTATCGAGCGCCAGCAGCGCACTCGTCAAGACGTCGGTGGGCGGCGCACCCACGACGATCAGTAGCTGATCTTCGCCACCGAGCGCAGATGCTCGGGCGTGGTGGTGGGGAAGCCGAAGAATTCGAGGTAGGCCGGGATCTGCTCGAACAGCATGTCGGTGCCGATCTGGAAGCGGCAACCGCGCGCCTGCGCGGCCTTGAGGAACGCCGTCATCTCGGTCTTCATCACCACTTCGCCGACGAAGGTGGTGGGCGCGATGCGCGATACATCGAGCGGCAGCGGGTCATCGGGCTTCATGCCCAGCGGCGTGGCGTTGACCACCAGGTCGTAGCCCGCAGGATCGTTCGACCCGAGTACCACGTCGAGCTGCGGGTAGTGCTGCCGCAACCGCTCGCCCAATTCCGCGGTCACGGTCGCGCTGGCGTCGAACAATGCAAGCTTGCTCACGCCCGCCGCCGCCAGTGACGCCGCAATCGCGCATCCCACGCCGCCGCAGCCGGTGACCAGCGCGCGCGCGCCCGTCAGCTGCTGGCCCTTGCGCTGGATGCCGCGCACGAAGCCGGCACCGTCGAACATGTCACCGAGCAGCGAGCCGTCGGCGCGACGCAGTACCGCATTGCAGGCGCCGGCGATCTTCGCGGTGGGCGTCACCTCATCCATCAACGCCATCGTCGTGATCTTGTGCGGCATCGTGATCAGCGAGCCGCGGATGTTGGTGAGCTTGAAGAGTTGCGGCAGGAACTGCGCAAAGTCCTCGGCCCGGACGCCCATCGGCACCACGATCGCGTCGATGCCCGCCTGTTCGAAGTACGGGTTGTAGATCATCGGCGCCTTGAAGCTTTCGGTGGGAAAGCCAAGGTGTGCGATGAGAGTGGTAGTGCCACTGATCAAGATCGTCTCCTCGAACGAACATTCCTGCGGGCGGCACGATGGTCATGCACCGGTAGCGTCGCGTGCAGGCGTTGCCGCGATCGCGCGACGGCTGCCGCTACTGCGGTCCCTGCGACGACACCGACCCCGGTGGTGGTCGGCCACCGCCGGAGCCCGGATTGCCACCGCCTGGAGGCCGCCCGCCTCCAGGGTTGCCACCGCTCGGTGGCCTGCCGACTCCGGGGTTGCCTCCACTCGGTGGCCTGCCGCCATCCGGCGGACGACCGCCCGACGGTGGCCGCACGATCGGCGGCTGCGCGATGGGCGGTTGCGGCCGCGGGGGCCGTGGTTGCGAAATCGGGGGGCGCGGCTGCGGCCGCGGCGGCGGACGCGACGACGGCGGACCCCACGAATGGTGCGGCGGCCGGCCCACCCAGTGGTTGCGCTGGTTCCACCACGGGCGGTTGCGATAGTGGATGTCCCAGTACGGACCCACCGAAAACGAGATCAGCGGCACGCCCAGCCAGCTGCCCGCGTTGCCGATCAGGATCGGCTGGTTCTGGAACGGCATCGACAGGAACTGCGCGAACACCCAGCCGCGATTGAAGCCGGCGATCACATCGCACCAGGTCCAGCCGTTGATGCAGCCGATCACGTTCACCTGTGTTCCCGCAGGCAACCACGACACCAGCGGGAAGCTGCGATCCGGGCCTGCGCGCAGGTTCACCGTCTGCGTCGTGAAGGCCATCTGCGCCCATGCCGTGGCCGGCAGGAGGAACGCGATCGCAAGCAGCGTTCGCCAACGCATGCGCGTACGTCCTGATCCGTGGTTCGGCATGAATGAAGCTCCCCGAGTGCGTTGGTGGCATGGACGAATCACGATCATGGTGCCGGGCGTTGACCCAGCACGCGGTCGAGTTCGGCCACGGCAAGGTAGACATGGTAGAGGATTCGCGCCGGCGCGACCGGCTGACTGATCGTGCCATCGCGGGCGAGCTGGTTGACCCATCGCACACCGGAGGCGTCGAAATAGTGCGCGCGCATCTGCTCGAACGTGGACCATCCCAGCGCGCGCGCCTGCGCATCCGCGGCAAACTCCACCCGCGCCGTGCAGGCCTTGATCAGTTCGGTCTGCGGCCACAGCAGCTTGGTCGCGGCCACCAGCGTGCCCTCCGCGGTCACGCCATCGAAGGCCAGGTCGCGCGGCGGCATATCGCGCTCGACGCCGGACTGCACACCGAACTGCCACAGCCGCTCCGCATGATCGGCCACATCGGCGCGGCCCGTGCATTGCTGGAACTGATGCAGCAGCCACGTCCATTCGAAGTGATGGCCGGGCTCGCGCAACTGGCCGTCGGCCCCCGGTGCCGGCGTCCAGTCTT
>JANNNM010000860.1:0-1186 GCA_031398535.1 Betaproteobacteria bacterium
CGAGGAACTGCTTGAGGTTGAGGAGGCGCGGCTGGTTGTCGACCAGCGCCACCATGTTCATGCCGAAGCTGTCCTGCAGTTGCGTCAGCTTGTAGAGATTGTTGAGCACGATCTCCGGCACTTCGCCGCGCTTCAGCTCGATGACCACGCGCATGCCCGACTTGTCGGATTCGTCGCGGAGGTCGGAGATGCCTTCGATCTTCTTCTCGCGGACCAGCTCGCCGATGCGCGTCAGCAGGTTGGCCTTGTTCACCTGGTACGGGATCTCGTCGACGATGATGGCCTGGCGGCCGCCCTTGTCGATGTCCTCGATGTGCGTACGCGCGCGAATGACCACGCGGCCGCGGCCGGTGCGGTAGCCCTCGCGGACGCCTTCCAGGCCGTAGATGATGCCGGCCGTGGGGAAGTCCGGTGCCGGCAGCAGCTCCATCAGCTCGTCGATGGTGATGTCCGGCGTCTTCAGGACCGCCAGGCAGGCGGCAATCGTTTCCGTCAGGTTGTGCGGCGGGATGTTGGTGGCCATGCCCACCGCGATGCCCGACGAGCCGTTGACCAGCAGATTGGGCAGCCGCGACGGCAGGACTGTCGGTTCGAGCTCCTTGCCGTCGTAATTGGGCGCGAAGTCGACCGTGTCCTTGTCGATGTCGGCCAGCAGCTCCGCCGAGATCTTCTGCAGGCGGCACTCGGTGTAGCGGTAGGCGGCCGCGGAGTCACCGTCGACCGACCCGAAATTGCCTTGCCCGTCGATCAGCGGGTACCGGAGCGAGAACTCCTGCACCATTCTGACCAGGGCTTCGTAAGTGGCGCTGTCGCCATGGGGGTGGTACTTGCCCAGCACGTCGCCAACCACCCGCGCGCACTTCACGTAGGGGCGCGCGTGGGTGATGTTGGCCTCGTGCATCGCGAACAAAACGCGGCGATGGACCGGTTTCAGGCCGTCGCGGACGTCCGGGAGCGCCCGGCCGACAATCACGCTCATCGCGTAATCGAGGTACGAATGGCGCATCTCGGCTTCGAGACTGACCGGAATTGTTTCTTTGGCGAACTGCTCCATCGTGGCCTTTGTGCAGGAGAATTGAGCACCGCTGTCCTACATTCCTACCCGCTGCTCGTCTACCGTCAACATCGTCGAGCTGCGTTCGTACCCGTTGCAGAGCTTTGTTGGTACGCACCGCTGTCCTACATT
>JANNNM010000861.1:0-2446 GCA_031398535.1 Betaproteobacteria bacterium
CGGTCAGCGGCCAGGTGGCGCAGGCGGAAGGCGCGCAGCAGTCCGCGCTCTACAGTTACCAGCTGTCCATCCAGAATGCGTTCGCCGATGTCGAGAATGCGCTGGTGGCCAACCAGAAGCTGAAGGATCAGCAGGCGGCACAGGAGCGCCTGGTGGCCGCGCTGCAAAGCTATTCGCGGCTCGCCAAGATGCAGTTCGACGGCGGCTACACGTCGTACACGACGGTGCTGCAGGCCGAACAATCGCTCTTCCCGGCCGAGCTGACGCTGGCCGCCGTGCGTGCGTCGGTGTTCACGTCATCCGTCAACATCTACAAGGCGATGGGCGGCGGCTGGGTCGTCGACGCCGACCGGATGACCGGCGACACTGCGCCACCGCCGGCAGAACGCAGCAAGGGCATGCCGCCGCTGTTCTAGTGGCCTGTAACAGAGCAAACGGTAGTGTGTGGCGCCGCTATTCGCGGCGAGTGCAAGGCGCTACTGCGCCGCAAGGGCGCCACCCCTTGCAAGCAGTGGCAACGTAGCAATCGTCGCGAAGAGCAAGCCAGACACTACCGTTTGCTCTGTTACAGGCCACTAGATCGCGATGCCCGGGTTGCCTTCCATGCCGACAATCATCGGCAGGTTCAGCTTGCGCGGCGGGATCGATTTTTTCGCGCGCAGGTAGCGCGCGACCAGATCCCAGACCGGTTCGCCGCCGGCATTGCGCGCTTCTTCCGACACGGGTGCCCAGCCCGCCACCTTGTACGACTTATCGGCGTCGATCGGTACGCCCTGCAGTTCCATCCGCGTGATCCGCGCACCCATCGCCGCCTTGGGGTCGATCGTGTATTGCATCCCGCCCACGCGCACCATGTCACCCCCCTGCTGGTAATACGGGTCGGGATTGAAGAGGTTGTCGGCCACGTCCTCGAGGATGGTCTTGATCGTGGCACCGGTGAGGTCGTTGCGCGTGACGAATGGATAGGTGATGGCCGTCTGGTCCATCAGGTGCTCCATCCGGATGGCCTGCCCCGGCAACAGCGTCGTACCCCAGCGGAACCCGGGCGAGAACGCGATCTGCGCGTCCTTCTCCGCCAGCAGTGCCTCGAGGATCAGCTGGTCCGACGTGCCGTTGAAATTGCCGCGCCGGTACAGGAGCCCTTCCGTCGTCGCGAGCTTTTCGCCGAGCTTCGCCTCGTAGGGGGCGCGCACGCGCTTGATCAACGCGTCCATCGCGGCATCCGGCGGCAACAGCGCGCTGAACACCGGCAACAGGCGATAGCGGAAATCGGCGACCTTGCCGCCCTTGACGTCGAGGTCCAGCACGGCCAGGAACTTGCCGTTGCTGCCGGCATTGGTGACGATGGTCTTGCCGGCGCGGTTGGCCACGATCGTGGGCTGCGGCACGCCGTCGTGGGTGTGACCGCCCAGGATCGCGTCGATGCCGGTCACGCGCGAGGCCAGCTTCAGATCGACGTCCATGCCGTTGTGCGACAGCAGCACCACGGCCTGCGCGCCGGCGGCGCGCGCCTCGTCGACGGCCTTCTGCATCGTTTCTTCCTGGATGCCGAAGGTCCAGTCCGCGACGAAGTAGCGCGGGTTGGCGATGGGAGTGTACGGGAAGGCCTGGCCCAGGATGGCCACCGGCACGCCGTTGATCGTGCGCAGCGTGAACGGCTTGAATACCGGGTCGCTGAAGTCCGCGGTGCGCACGTTCTGCGCGAGGAACTCGACCTTGCCGGCGAAGTCCTTCTCCACCACTTCCTTGACGCGGTCGGCGCCCAGCGTGAATTCCCAGTGGCCGGTCATGATGTCGACGCCCAGCTCCTTCTGCGCGTCGATCATGTCCTGGCCGCGCGTCCACAGCGCGGTACCGGAGCCCTGCCAAGTGTCGCCGCCGTCGAGCAGCAGCGCGTTCGGTCGCGAGGCCTTCAGCTGCTTGACCAGCGTGGCCAAGTGCGCGAAGCCGCCCATCGTGCCGAAATTGCGCGCGGCACGCGTGAAGTCGAGATAGGTCAGCGCATGCGCAGGACGCGTGCCGGGCGCGATGCCGAAGTGCTTCAGCAGGGCTTCGCCGACAATGTGCGGCGGCTGCCCCCACGCCGCGCCGACGCCCAGGTTGACGTTGGGCTCGCGGAAATGGATGGGCTTCAGCTGCGCGTGGCAGTCGGTGAAATGCAGCAGGCTGACGTTGCCGAACGGCGCGACACCGGCATAGAAGCCGGCATCCGTGCGCCGCGCGGCCGCGTCGGCATCCGCCACCGGCAGCCCGGCGGCGGCGGCGGCGGCGATGCCCTGCAGGAACTCGCGGCGGTTCATGGGCGCGACTGCGCCACGATCACTTGTTGACCGGCGAGTTCGGGTCCATCAGCAACGCCGTGACGTCCTTGATCTGGGCTTCGGTGAGGATGCTGCTGTGGCCGAAGCGCGGCATGTTGGAGCACGCACTGTAGGCGTCGGCATTC
>JANNNM010000395.1:0-4185 GCA_031398535.1 Betaproteobacteria bacterium
CCTGGCGCGCGACTTCGCACGGCCGCTGTTGAAGCGCCGGCACCGGCAGTTGCTGGAACTGGGCCACGACCTCGCGCACGCGCAACCGGCGGCCCGCCATGCGGCGCGGCTTGCGGCAAAGAAGTTGCGCTACGCGACCGAGTTCTTCGCGCCGCTCTTCGCCCGGAAGCGCACGCGGGATTACCGGCGCGCGCTGGCGGTGCTGCAGGAAGAGTTGGGCTTGTGGAACGACGCCGCCGTCGCCGCCGGCCTTGCCGCCGCCATTTCCGGCCCGGAATCCGCAGTAGCCGCAGCGTTCAGCGGCGCGGCCGCGGCCGCCGGCGCGGCGCGCGAACAAGCGTTGACGCAGGCGTGGGACGCGTTCGCCAAGGCCACGTCGTTCTGGGCGCGTCGCTGAATGTCGCATCGGCACGAACCGGCCACCGCCTATCGTCCACCCGCCTGGCTACCCGGCCGCCACGCGCAGACGCTCTACCCGTTCTTCCTGCCACGGCCTGGCGTCGCCTTCCATCGGCAGCGGCTTGACACGCCCGACGGCGACTTCTGGGATGTCGATTGGGCCGACGCACTGCCGGACATGCAATCGACCGCACCCTTGCTGGTCGTTTTCCACGGGCTCGAAGGCAGTTCCGACTCGAACTACGCGCGGCACCTGATGCACGAGGCGCGGGCGCGCGGATGGCGTGGCGTGGTGCCGCACTTTCGCGGTTGCAGCGGTGAACCCAACCGGCTGCCGCGCGCCTACCACTCGGGCGACCACGCCGAGGTCGGCGTGATGCTGGACGCATTGCGTACGCGCGTCGCCCCGGCCACGCCCATGCTGGCCGTGGGCATATCGCTCGGCGGCAGCGCGCTCCTCAACTGGCTGGGCCGTGCGGGACCCGGGGCCTCGACCACTGTGCGGGCCGTGGCCACGGCGTCGGTGCCGCTCGACCTGATGGCCGCGGGGCTCGCGATCGACCGCGGCTTCAATCGCATCTACGCCTGGCACTTCCTGCACACGTTGAAGCCGAAGGCCATGGCACTGGCGGCGCGCTTTCCCGGCCGGATCGATGCGGCGCGCGTGGCCCGCGCCACGACAATGCGGGAGTTCGACGACGCCGTCACCGCGCCGCTGCATGGCTTCGCCGATGTCGACGACTACTGGACCCGCGGTTCGAGCAAGCCGTGGTTGCGCGACGTGGCCGTCCCGACGCTGGTGCTGAATGCGCGCAACGATCCCTTCGTCCCCGGCGCATCGCTCCCGAAGGACGCCGAAGTCTCGCCGTGGGTGCACCTCGAGCAGCCGTCCTCCGGCGGTCACGCCGGATTTCCGGATGGACGCTTTCCCGGGTCGGGCGCATGGCTGCCGCGCCGGCTCGCCGGATTCCTGGCCACGGCGCTGCAGGACAATCATGAGAGACTACCGGCGGCCGCACCGGCACACGCCTGACTGCCGCATTCAACTCCCAACGTCGACGCCCGCTCCATGCCCATGCTTCCCCGCGCCATCTTCAAGGCCTATGACATCCGCGGCATCGTCGGCGACACGCTGACGCCTGCCATCGTCCAACGCATCGGCCAGGGCCTGGCCACGATGGCGCGCGAGCGCGGCCGCGATACGTTCGCAATCGGCCGCGACGGCCGCCTGTCCGGACCCGCGTTGATGGCGGCACTGGCCGACGGCCTGCGCGCGGGCGGCGTCAACGTGATCGACCTCGGCATGGTGGCCACACCCATGACGTACTTCGCGGCCGGTGTGCTGGGCACCGGCTGCAGCGTGATGGTCACGGGCAGCCACAATCCGCCGGACTACAACGGACTCAAGATGGTCGTCGACGGCACCACGCTGTCGGGCGACGACATCCAGGACCTGCGTCAGCGCTGCGAGGATGGACGACTTGCCACCGGCCGCGGCACGCTGGTCGCGCACGACATCGCCCCCGCCTACCTCGATCGCATCGTCGGCGACGTGAAGGTCAGCCGGTCCATGCGCATCGCTGTCGATTGCGGCAACGGCGTGGCCGGCGCATTCGCGCCGACGCTGTTCACGCGGATGGGGTGCGAGGTCGTGCCGCTCTATTGCGACGTCGACGGCAATTTCCCCAACCACCATCCTGACCCGTCGAAGCCGGAGAACCTCGCGGACCTGATCGCCCGGTTGCGCGCGGGCGATTGCGAACTGGGGCTGGCCTTCGACGGCGACGGCGATCGGCTGGGCGTGGTCACGCGCGACGGCCATGTCATCTATCCGGACCGGCAGCTGATGCTGTTCGCGGCCGACGTGCTGTCCCGCAATCCGGGCGCGACGATCATCTACGATGTGAAATCCACGCGCAACCTGGCGCCGTGGATCAGGCGGCACGGCGGCGTGCCCTTGATGTGGAAGACCGGCCATTCGCTGATCAAGGGCAAGATGAAGGAAACCGGTGCTGCCTTGGCGGGCGAGATGAGCGGCCACACGTTCTTCGGCGAGCGCTGGTTCGGCTTTGATGACGGCATGTACGCCGGCGCGCGGCTGCTCGAGATCCTGTCGCGGCACGCCAACCCGTCCGCCGTGCTGGACGCGTTGCCCGACGCGGTGTCGACCCCCGAACTCAACATCGCATGCGACGAAGGCGAGGCCCACACGCTGATCGAGCAGATGGCCACGCGCGAGACATTCCCTGGTGCCGTGGATGTCGTGCGCATCGACGGCCTGCGCGTGGAATACGCCGATGGCTTCGGCCTTGCGCGCGCATCGAACACGACACCGGTGGTCGTGCTGCGCTTCGAGGCCGACGACGAAGCAGCGCTCGCGCGGATCAAGGAGACGTTCCGGCAGGTACTGGCGCGCGCCAAGCCCGGCATGGTCGTCCCCTTCTGAGCCCGCGCGAAAGCCACGCCATGCTGACCATCGCCGACATCGAGGCTGCGCGCACGCGCATCAAGGGCGGCATCTACGAGTCCCCCTGCGTGGAATCCGTGCCGCTGTCGCAGCTCACGGGCGCGCACATCTACTGCAAGCTCGACTACCTGCAGCGCACCGGCAGCTTCAAGGAGCGTGGCGCGCGCAATGCGCTGCTGCGCCTGCCGGAAGACGCGCGCCGCCGCGGCGTGATCGCGGCATCAGCCGGCAACCACGCGCAGGGCATCGCCTATCACGCGAGCCTGCTCGGCATTCCTGCCACCGTGGTGATGCCGAAGTTCGCGGCGCTGATCAAGGTCACCAATTGCCGGCTGCTGGGTGCGAAGGTGATCCTGCACGGCGCGGACATCGGCGAGGCGCGCACGCTGGCGGAAGAACTCGCGGCGCGCGACCACCTGACGTTCATCCATCCATTCGACAACCTCGATGTGATGGCGGGGCAAGGCACGATGGGCCTCGAGATCCTCGAGCAGACGCCGGATGTCGAAGCGGTGGTGGTCCCGGTGGGTGGCGGCGGACTGATTGCCGGCATCGGCACGGTGATGCGCGCGCGCAAGCCGTCGGTGCACATGGTAGGCGTCGAACCCGAACATGCGGCATGCCTGACGGCCGCGCTGGCTGCGGGCAAGCCGGTGCCGGTACCGCTGTCACCCACGCTGGCCGATGGCCTGGCGGTGCCGCAGATCGGCGCGCATCCCTTTGCCGTGCTGCCGCGAGTGATCGACACGCTGGTCACGGTGAACGAAGCCAACATCGCGCTCGGCATCCTGCGGCTGATCGAACTCGAAAAGAGTGTCGTCGAAGGCGCGGGCGCGGCGCCGCTGGCCGCATTCCTGGCCGGCAAGCTCGACGCACTGAAGGGCCGCAACGTCGTGCTGGTGCTGTGCGGCGGCAACATCGACCTGACGATGCTCGATCGCGTGATCGAAGTGGGCCTGGTCGCCGACGGACGCCTGTCGCGCTTCACGGTGTCGATCAGCGACCGTCCGGGCGGACTCGCGAAGCTGGCCGAGGTCATCGCTGCCAGCGGCGCATCGATCAAGGAGATCGTGCACGACCGCGCGTTCTCCGGCCCGGACCTTTCGGCCGTTCGCGTCATCTGCGTCGTCGAGACCACCGGTCATCCGCATGTGCAGGAACTGCACGCGGCGCTGGCCAACGCGGGTATCTCGATCGTCGCGTAAGCAGGATTTCTGCGCATCGGGTTTGTAGGCGAGGCTTCAGCGTCGCTTGCTTGCCGCTTCATAGGAACGTTGGGTACTCAGCGTCGCTCGCGATGAGCGTGGGCCGTGCGGTTT
>JANNNM010000403.1:0-5899 GCA_031398535.1 Betaproteobacteria bacterium
CAGATCGCCAACTGGGCGCCCACCGGCACGCGTACGGACGAAATCCCCTTCGTCGTCGCGCGCGTCGTGCTGCAGGACTTCACCGGCGTGCCGTTGCTGGCCGACCTCGCGGCGATGCGCAACGTCGCCCGCGACATGGGCCGCAACCCGAAGTCGATCGAACCGCTGGTGCCCGTCGACCTCGTCGTCGACCACTCGGTGATGATCGACCACTACGGCACCAAGGACTCGCTCGACCTCAACATGAAGCTCGAGTTCTCGCGCAACAACGAGCGCTACCAGTTCATGAAGTGGGGCATGCAGGCCTTCGACACGTTCGGCGTCGTACCTCCGGGCATCGGCATCGTGCACCAGGTCAACCTCGAATACCTGGCGCGTGGCGTGCACCAGTCGAAGGGCGTGTACTACCCGGATTCGCTGGTCGGCACCGACAGCCACACGACGATGATCAACGGCATCGGCGTCGTCGGCTGGGGCGTGGGCGGCATTGAGGCCGAGGCCGGCATGCTCGGCCAGCCGGTGTACTTCCTGACGCCCGACGTCGTGGGTGTCGAGCTGAAGGGCAAGCTGCCCGAAGGCGCCACCGCCACTGACCTGGTACTGACCATCACCGAGATGCTCCGCCGCGAAAAGGTCGTGGGCAAGTTCGTGGAGTTCTTCGGCGAAGGCACCGCCTCGCTGGCCGTGCCCGACCGCGCGACGATCGCCAACATGGCGCCGGAGTACGGCGCGACGATGGGCTTCTTCCCGGTTGACGACGCGACTGTTGATTACCTCACCGCCACCGGCCGCACGACGGCGGAGGTGGACGCCTTCGTCGCCTACTTCAAGGCGCAGGGCATGTATGGCGTCCCGCGCGCCGGCGAAATCGACTTCACCAAGACGCTGCAGCTCGACCTGAACACGATCACGCCGTCGCTGGCGGGCCCCAAGCGTCCACAGGATCGCATCGAATTGCCGGCGATGAAGGCCAAGTTCATCGAGCTCTACAGCGCGCCGGTGGCCGCCAGCGGCTTCGGCCGTCCGGCCGCGGATCTGCGCCGCCGCTTTGTCACGCCCATCGTCGCCAAGGATGGCATCGGCGCCATCGGCGAGGACCTGGCGCCCGTCGCCGGCAACGCGCCGCGCGACCTCGCCGAAATGGTGGCCAACCGTCCGACGCCCGACCGCGTGGACGAACCGCGCGGCAAGCATGTTGCCATCGGCACGGGCGACATCCTGATCGCCGCGATCACCTCGTGCACCAACACGTCGAACCCCGGCGTGCTGCTGGCCGCCGGCCTGCTGGCCAAGAAGGCCGTCGAGCGCGGCCTGACCGTGCGCAAGCACATCAAGACCTCGCTCGCCCCCGGCTCGCGCGTCGTCACGGACTACCTGACCAAGGCCGGCCTGCTGCCGTACCTCGAGCAGCTCGGCGTCAACGTGGCCGCGTATGGCTGCACGACGTGCATCGGCAATGCCGGTGACCTGGCGCCGGAAATCAACGAGGCCATCGTCGAGCATGACCTGATCTGCGCGGCCGTGCTGTCCGGCAACCGCAACTTCGAGGCGCGCATCCATCCCAATCTCAAGGCCAATTTCCTCGCGTCGCCGCCGCTGGTCGTCGCCTATGCGATCGCCGGCACCGTGCTGCGCGACCTGACCACCGAACCCATCGGCTACTCGCCCGACGGTACGCCGGTGTTCCTGAAGGACGTGTGGCCCACGTCGCACGAGATCGCCGCGGTGATGCAGCACGCGCGCAACCCGGAGACCTATCGCAGCCTCTACGGCGACCTCGCCAACGCCACGCCACTGTGGGGCAAGATCGCCGGCGCCGCGGGCCAGGTCTACGACTGGCCGACATCCACCTATATCGCCAAGCCGCCGTTCTTCGACGGGTTCTCGATGACGCCCATCCCCACGACCAACATCACCGGGGCGAAGGCGCTGGGCATCTTCGGCGACTCGGTCACCACCGACCACATTTCGCCCGCCGGTTCGATCAAGGAAAAGTCGCCCGCGGGCGCGTGGCTGATCGCCAACGGCGTGCCGAAGGAAGACTTCAACAGCTACGGCTCGCGCCGCGGCAACCACGAGGTGATGATGCGCGGCACCTTCGCCAACGTGCGCGTCAAGAACCTGATGCTGCCGCCGTGCCCGGATGGGTCGCGGATCGAAGGCGGCGTCACGCTGTTCCAGCACCGGGACGGAACGCAGGGCGAGCAGATGTTCATCTACGACGCCGCGATGCGCTACATCAAGGAAGGCACGCCTACCGTGCTGTTCGGCGGCGAGGAATACGGCACCGGCAGCTCGCGCGACTGGGCGGCCAAGGGCACGCAGCTGCTGGGCGTGCGCGCGGTGATCGCCAAGAGCTTCGAGCGCATCCATCGCTCCAATCTCGTCGGCATGGGCGTGCTGCCGCTGCAGTTCAAGGGCACCGACACGGTGGAGTCGCTGAAGATCACCGGCAACGAGACCTTCGACATCGTCGTGCCGCCGGGCATCCGGCCCCAGCAGGACCTGACGCTCGTCATCACGCGCCAGGACGGCTCGACGCAGGCCGTGCAGGTCACGTGCCGCATCGACACGCCCATCGAGGTCGACTACTACAACGGCGGCGGCATCCTGCCGTTCGTGCTGCGGGAGCTGGTCGCCGCGTAAGCAGCGCGGCACGGGATGCCCACCACCCACCACGCGCATCCGCTGGCGCGCGCGCTGCCGCTGTTCCTGCTCGCCGGGTTCCTGCTGACGGCGCTCGACACGACGGCGAAGGTCCTGATCCGCGATCACTCGCTGTTCCTGATCGTGTGGGCACGCTACGTGGGGGCGATGCTGGTGGTCACGCCCTTCGTCCGGCATCGCGCCGGGCCGGATTTCTGGCGCACGCGCAACCTGAAGATGCAGTTGCTGCGCTCGGCGTTCCTGCTGGTCGCCACCGGTTGCTTCTTCGCCGGCCTCAAGTACCTGCCGCTCGCCGAGGCGTCGGCCATCACCTTCCTGGCGCCCATCTTCATCGTGCTGCTGTCGCAGCCGCTGCTGAAGGAAAAGCCCACGCGGGCACGCTGGATCGCCGCCATCACCGGCTTCATCGGCATCCTGGTGCTGTTGCGGCCCGGTTCGTCGGTGCTGCACCCCGCCGTGCTGCTGCTGATCGGCACGGCCGTGTGCAATGCGATGTACCAGCTGCTGACGCGCAAGCTTCCCGGCGACGGGCTCTACACGACACTCTTCTACAGCGCGCTGGTCGGCGCCGTGGCGCTGACGCTGGCCCTGCCCTGGGGCTTCGATGGCGCGCCGCTCGATGCGAAGTCGATCGGTCTGCTGCTGATGCTGGGCCTGCTGGCCGGCATCGCGCACTGGCTGCTGATCGCTGCCTTCATGCTGGCGCCGGCCTCGCTGCTGACGCCGTTCACCTACCTGCAGATGGTCTGGGCCACGCTGCTCGGCTATCTGGTGTTCGGCCAGCTGCCGGACCGGTGGTCCGGCGTGGGCATGGCGATCATCGTCGCCAGCGGCGTGCTGCTGGCCGTGCTGGAACGGCGACGGGCGCGGATGGGGCGCAATTTTCCCTGATTCAGCAGCACGCTGCCAAACGCAGCCTGTCGCGTTATCACCACGGCGCATGGTGCAATGCGGCAATAACTGGCCCGCAAGGTCGCTGTGCCAGCGAAAATCGGCTAAAATAGAGGGCTGACGGGGGCGCTTTTCCTACCCCGCCTCCCACTCAATCAAACTGCTCCCGGAGATCCATCATGAACAAGAAAATCATCACCGCCTTTGCCGCGCTCGCGCTGGCCGTCACGTTGACCGCCTGCGGCGACAAGGCGAAGGAAGCCGCCGAAGCCTCGAAGAAGCAAGCCGAAGTCGCCGCCGCTGCTGCCGCCGAATCGGCCAAGAAGGCCGCTGAAGCCACGGCCGCCGCTGCCAAGGATGCCGCCACGAAGACGACCGAAGCCGTCAAGGATGCCGCGACCGCCACGACCGATGCCGCCGGCAAGGCCGTTGACGCGACGAAGGATGCCGCTGCCAAGGCCGTCGACGCTGCCAAGGACGCCGCCAAGAAGTAAGCGTCTCAAGTTCGCACGAAGGCCGGCGCCCGCAGGGGCGGCCGGCCTTTTTGCTTTATTCGTTGCGAACGGCGGCGTGCCGCGCGATCCACCGCGTGAGCGGCCGCCATTGCTCCTGGTCCTGCTCGCCGCGCGAACGCGGCAGGTCGAAGACCGACAGCCCGTCGCGGGCGCAGTGCACGTAGACCTGCGTGGTGCGCAGGTGCGCCACCACGGGCAGCGCCAGTTCCTTCAGGAATGCCTCCAGTTCGCCGGCCGAGTGCGTCCGCGAATCGACGCGCATCGCCACCAGCGCAATGGGCAACGCGCCTTCGCGGACCGGCTTGTAGTCGGCGATGGCGGCAAAGAAGCGCTGCGTGGCCGCCATGTCGAAGGCGGACGGCGACACGGGCACGATCATCGCATCGGCACGCCGCAGCGCATCGCGCAGCGCCTCCCCGTGCAGGCCCGCCGGGCTGTCGATGACCAGCCACGCCGGCGCCACGTGCTTCAGTTCCTTCTTGCCCGTTTCGTCGGTGAAACCGGCGATGGGCGGGAACAGCGGCGGGCGGCGTTCGAGCCATTGCGTGGACGACCGCTGCGGATCCTCGTCCAGCAGCGCCACGCGTTGCCGCTTGCCGGCCAGCCAGCCGGCAATGTTGGTGGCAAGCGTGGTCTTGCCGCTGCCCCCTTTCGGATTGGCGATCAGGATCGTCTGCACCGGCCCCTCCCTCGAATGGACGCTTGCCACCTTGAGCGGGCGGCCTCACCCGAGTCTACTTGACGCCCGGCCGCGGCGTCACCCGGCGGGAAGGATGGCGAGCAGCGCCACCAGCGCATCCGCCCCCAGCCGCTGCGACCGGGCGCCGCTCCAGCCGCGATGGGGGTCCGGCAGGTTGGCGTTGTCCTTGAACGGCATCTCCACCGTGAGCGCCAGGCCGCCGAACGTGTGCCCGACCCATTTCGACGCCAGGCTCAGGTTCGCCTTGGTGTCCTTGTTCGACGGGTACCCATGCTGCGTCTGGAAGTCGGGGTTCGCTGCCTTCCAGGCAGTCTTGAAGCCATGCTCCATCGCTTCCATCCGCGTGGCGTAGCCGGGCAGCTTCTCGTTGCCGTCGGTGAAGACATAGGGCAAACCTTCGTCGCCATGCACGTCGAGGAATGCATCCACGCCCCGGGCCTGCATCGCCGCGCGCACATGGAACACCTCCGGGCTGCGTTCGAGCGTCGGCGTCAGCCACTCGCGGTTGAGGTTCGCGCCGGTGGCATTGGTGCGCAGGTTGCCGCGGACGCTGCCGTCCGGGTTCATGTTGGGCACAAGGTGGACCACGGCGCGGTCCAGCAGCACGCGGGATACCGGATCGGCCGCGTCGAGCAGCCGGTCGAGCATGCCTTCGACGAACCACTCCGCCATCGTCTCGCCCGGATGCTGCCGCGCGATGACCCAGATCGACTTCTTGCCAGGCGCCGGAATCCCGACCGTGACGAGGTCCATGTCGCGTCCCTCGACGGTGCCGCCCAGCGCGGTCACGCGCGCGAGGGGTGAATCCTCGGCAAACCCCAGCAGGTCGAGGTGCCGCTCCCATGAATAGGGTTCGAAGTACGCGTAGTACACGCTGTCGCGCTCCGGCGTGTGCGTGACGACCATCTCGCGGCCGTCGAAGGTGGTGGGCACGCGGAACCAGTCGTCGCGGTCATACGAGGCGACGACCTGGTAGCCCTTCCAGCCTTCGACATAGGTGGCGGCACCGGCATTGGTGAAACGGATCATCACGGGCTGGTTGCGCGCACCCTGCAGCCGGAAATGAAACCATTGCCGGATGTCGGCGTGCGAATCGGCGCGCAGGCGCACGCGCAGGTCGGACGCG
>JANNNM010000412.1:0-4837 GCA_031398535.1 Betaproteobacteria bacterium
GGTGTTGGTGAACGCGACGCCCGTGGCACCGGTGGTGCCGGTGTTGGTGACGGTGAACACGTTGGTGACGCTGCTGTTGCCCACCTGCACGCTGCCGAAGGTGGCGTTGCCCGAGTACGTCAGGTTTGCGGGCGTGGCGGCGGCGGGGCTGCTGCCGGTGAGGGGTCCGATTGAGAAGCCACCCGTGCCCGAGACGGTATAGGTGAAGGAGTCGTTCGCGCCTGCGGCGGCCGGCTTATAGGCGATCGTGACTGTGCACGAAGCTCCGGCCGAAATCGTGGCGCCGCAGGTCTTGCTGGACGGCCACATCGTGGTCGAGGCGGGGTAGGTCAGCGTGCCGGTGACGGCTCCAGTGTTCGTGATCGTGAAGACTTTCGTGCCGCTGGTGTTTCCGAGTGTGATGGAGCCAAAATCCCACGTGCTCGGCGCTGCGCTCGCGGCGGACGGGCAGGTAGGCTTGAGAATCAGCCACTCAGCAAGATCTTCGTAGTCGGATTGGGAAAACGAAGCACCCCAGGCAATCATTTCATTGACACTGCCCATTGCGTTTTCGATTGCCCCTGGATTGCCTGCGGCAACGCCAATCCCGTTCGCATTCAGCGCCGAGCCATGGCACGAGCTGTTGTTGCAACTCAGGCCGTTGATTACCTTCTTCGATAGAGCCTGGCCGTTGGTGCAGCTTGCAGCATCCGCCATCCCCGAAAAGATCATCAAAAGCGGCGTCAACAAGGCCAACAACAAAGTAGGGGTGCGCTTCATCACGAAATCTCCGGGCGGTGAGCCTTGGCTCTCGGATCCGGGGACGGCCGGACCGGCTGGCTCATGGCGACTGGCGTGCGGCTTGTTGCGCCGCAGGCATTTACGCCAAGTGTAGCCGGAAGTATTCCATTGTCATAGCACAATGTCATACGGATTCCGACCGGCGGCAGCGTTGTCCAACGCCCGGCTCGACCGCATGGACGATGGCGGTCGGAAGATGGCGCGCGGAGGATGGATTCGTCGGCGTGTTGGGCGTGGAGCGGTCGGACGAACCGTAAATATGGTAATATGGTATGTATGAAAACCACGATGGAAATCCCCGATACCTTGTTCCGCAAGGCCAAGGCGCGCGCGGCCGAGCGCGGCCAGTCCTTGAAGGAATTCATCACGGATGCACTGCAGACCAAGCTTGCCGCCGCGGAGGATGTCGCGTCGCCGCGTAACCCGCCCTGGATGAGCGGCTTCGGCCAGCTTGCGCACCTGCGCGAGGAGACCGCGCGTATCCAGCAATGGATCGAAGACGATCTCGGCGCTGTCGAGGCCGACGACCGCCTGTGATCCTCGATACCAACGCGCTGTCGGCATTCATCGACGGCGAATCGGCGGTGGGCGAAATCCTGCGTTTGCAGGAACGTGCCTGCATCCCGGTGATCGTGCTGGGCGAGTTTCGCTACGGCATCGCGCTGTCACGGCAACGCAATGTCTATGAGCAGTGGCTGCAGGCGCAATTGCGATCATTCGACGTGTTGACCGTCTCCGACGAGACCGCCAGCGTCTATGCGGCAGTGCGCGTCACACTGAAACAGCAGGGCACGCCCATCCCGGCCAACGATGCGTGGATTGCCGCGCTGGCGCTGCAACATCGGATGCCGGTGCTGAGTCGCGACCAGCATTTCGACGTGGTGCCGCAGGTTCGGCGGCAGGGGTGGTAGTTGCAGCCCGCGCCCCGACGGCATAACATTGTTATAACTTTTGAGGCAACATTCATGAAGACGACCATCCGCAGAATGGGCAACTCGCAGGGCGTGATCATCCCCAAGCCACTGCTCGCCCAGGTTGGCCTTTCCGACGAGGCGGAGTTGAGTGTCGAGAACAACAGCATCGTCTTGCGCAAACCCACGCGTGCAGTACGTGACGGGTGGGCGCAGGCCAGCCAACGCGTGGCGGCCGCAGGTGATGACGCGCCGGTGCTGCAGGATTTTGCCAATGACGGCGACGCGGGACTGCAGTGGTAGCCACGCGCGGCGACATCTGGCTGGTGGCGCTTGACCCCACTGTCGGCAGCGAAACTCGCAAGACGCGTCCGTGCGTCATCGTTTCGCCTCCCGAGATGCACGATCACCTGCGCACGGTCATCGTGGCGCCGATGACCACGGCGGGCACGCCCGCGCCGTTTCGCGTTCCGGTGCGCTTCGATGGCAAGAAGGGTTTGATTCTTCTCGATCAGTTGCGGGCGCTGGACAAGCATCGGCTGGTGAAGCGGCTAGGGTCGGCGCCGAAGAACACTTTGCGTACTGCGTTGGCGACATTGCAGGAGACGTTTGCGCCGTGAACAACCTAGCGGCGCCGTGTGTACCCTGCTTGCCATCGCGAGTATGAATCCAAAGGCGGTGCTGGCCGTGGCTTCCAGGTAACGCCTGTCTCCCAAGGCAAACGTGTTGGGCGGTCACGCCTGCGTATAATCGAAACTCGTTGTTGCAGGAGCTTTGCCATGTCCACCGCCTTCGCCGAACTCAAGTATCGGGCCGCCCAGCTCAGCGAAAACGAACGCGCTGAACTCGCGCTTGCCCTGATCGAATCGCTCGATGGCGAGGCCGACGCGGGGGTGGAGGAAGCGTGGCGACTGGAGGTCAAGCGCCGCAGCGATGCAATCGATCGCGGCGAAGTCCAGTTGATACCGGGGGATGAGGTGTTCGCGCGGCTACGCCGCACATTGGGTTGATTCAATATACGTTTCATCCCGAAGCGGCAGCAGAGCTCAATAGTGCCGCTCAGTTTTACGATTTGCGAGTGGCGGGCCTGGGGCAACAGTTCGCGCAACATTCCCGATGGTTGCCGCCCATTGTTCCGTACGGCGCTTGCGCATGAATCTACAATAGCGCCTTCCATGCCCGCCTTTCCCACCCCCACCGGGCGCCCTTTCGGCCCCGTCGAACCGCAGCTGGCGCGCTTCACCGAGCCCCTTGCATTGGCCTGCGGCCAATGGCTGCCCGAGTACGAGCTGGCCTACGAAACCTACGGCAAGCTCAATCCCGACGCCTCCAATGCCGTGCTGGTGTGCCATGCGCTGAACGCCTCGCATCATGTGGCGGGCACGTACGGCGACGACCCGGACAGCCTGGGCTGGTGGGACAACATGATCGGGCCGGGCAAGCCGCTCGACACCGATCGTTTCTTCGTCGTGGGCGTCAACAACCTGGGCAGCTGTTTCGGGTCCACCGGGCCGATGTCGAAGAACCCGGGCACGGGCGCCTCGTGGGGCAGCGATTTCCCGCTGGTGACGGTCGAGGACTGGGTCGACGCGCAGGCACGGCTGGCCGATCGCCTCGGCATTGCGCAATTCGCCGCCGTGATGGGCGGCAGCCTGGGCGGCATGCAGGCGCTGTGTTGGGCGATCCGGTTTCCGCAGCGCATCCGGCACGCGGTGGTGATCGCCGCCGCGCCCAACCTTTCGGCGCAGAACATCGCGTTCAACGAAGTGGCGCGGCAGGCCATCCTGACCGACCCGGATTTCTTCGAGGGCCATTACGCGCAGAACAGGACGCTGCCACGGCGCGGCCTGCGCGTGGCGCGGATGATCGGGCACATTACGTATCTCTCCGACGAGCAGATGGAGGAGAAGTTCGGCCGCACGCTGCGCGACGGCCTCAAGTTTTCCTTCGCGCCCGAGTTCCAGATCGAATCGTACCTGCGCTACCAGGGCGAGAAATTTGCCGAGTACTACGACGCCAACACCTACCTGCGCATCACCAAGGCGCTTGATTACTTCGACCCGGCGCATGCCACGGGGGGCGATCTGGCCAAGGCGCTGGCGCCGGCATCGTGCAAGTTCCTGGTGGTGTCCTTCACGACGGATTGGCGCTTTTCGCCGGCGCGGTCGCGCGAGATCGTCAAGGCACTGGTCGAGCATCGGCGCGACGTCACGTACGCGGAGATCGCGGCGCCCCACGGCCACGATGCGTTCCTGCTCGACAACCCGCAGTACCACGACGTGGTGCGGGCGTACTTCGACGGCGTGGCTTCGGACGCCGATTACTCCACGTTCCGCTTCGGCTCCGATGTGCGGGCCCGCGTGGAGTCGCGCGAGCGGCAGGAGCATCGCGCCGACTTCGCCACCATCGCCGGGTGGCTGCGCCCCGGCGCGCAGGTGCTGGACCTGGGCTGCGGCGATGGGTCGCTGCTCGCGTATCTGAAGCGCGAGCGCGACGTGCGCGGCTACGGCATCGAGATCGCCGACGCCGGCATGCTGGAAAGCGTGCGCAATGGCGTCAACGTGCTGCAGAGCGATCTGGAGAGCGGCCTGGCCGGCTTCGGCGACGAGTCCTTCGATTGCGTCATCCTGTCGCAGACGCTGCAGGCGATGCGCCACACGGAGGAGATCGTCGAGGAGATGCTGCGCGTGGGCCGCGAGGTGATCGTCACGTTCCCCAACTTCGGGCACTGGACGCATCGCTGGCAGATATTGAAGGGCCGCATGCCCGTTTCCGACAAGCTGCCCTACCAGTGGTACGACACGCCCAACATCCACCTGTGCACCGTCGCCGACTTCGATGCGTTCCTGCGCGAGCGCAATTGCGTCGTCGAGAACCGCGCGGTGCTGTCCGGTGGACGGGTCGTGTCGTGGCTGCCCAATCTGCGCGGCGAGCTGGCGATCTATAGGTTCAGGCGGGGGTAGGGCGCGTCGTTGGTCATGACGAGGTCGAGTTTGTAGGCGAGGCTTCAGCCTCACAGGTTAATCGTTGCGGCACCCCCGCGAGGCTGGCCTACAGTGTGTTCATTGGCGCAAAAACCATGACCGATCGCCTCGTCATCTATTTCATGCGTCACGGCTGGTCCGCGGCGGACGACGAAAACGTGC
>JANNNM010000420.1:0-1264 GCA_031398535.1 Betaproteobacteria bacterium
GAGGAACTGGATGTTGAGCAGGCGCTCAAGCGCGGGCACGACGACGCCGATGTTCAACGCCAGCAGCACGCCGAACAGCACCCCCAATGCAGTGCCGATCATCCCGATCAGCGCCCCCTGCACGATGAAGATGGCCATGATTGACGACGGCGACGCGCCCAGCGTGCGCAGGATCGCGATGTCGGCCTGCTTGTCGGTGACGACCATCACCTGCGCCGAGACGATGTTGAACGCCGCCACCGCCACGATCAGCGTGAGGATGATGAACATCACGCGCTTCTCGATCTGCACGGCGCGGAAGAAGTTGGCGTGGTTGCGCGTCCAGTCGCGGACTTCCGCCGACACCGGCATCTTCTGCCACAGGTCACGCGCCACGGCAGGTGCGGCGAAGAGATCGTCGAGTTTCAGGCGCACGCCGGTCACGCCTTCCAGCCGGTAGAGCCGCTGCGCGTCCTCGATGTTGACGAGCGCAAGGCCGCTGTCGAACTCGAACATGCCGACTTCGAAGATGCCGGAGACCTTGAAGCTCTTCAGGCGCGGAAGCGTGCCCGCCGGCGTGACGCTGCCCTGCGGCGTGATCACCACCACCGAGTCGCCGGGCATCACGTTCATGCTGCGCGCGAGGTCCGCGCCCAGGACGATGTTGAACGTACCGGGCTGCAGGTCGGCGAGCGTGCCGCGCTTCATGTGCTTGCCGATGTCGGCAACGCTGTCTTCGCGCGCCGGATCGATGCCGCGGATGAGCGCGCCGCGGTTGACGTCGCCCGCCGCCACCATGGCCTGGCCCAGCACGTAGGGGGCGGCGGCCTTCACGCGCGGTTCCTGCTTCGCGATGGCGGCAATCTGTTGCCAGTCCATCAGCTGCGGCAAGCCGCGCACCTCGATGTGCGACGCCACGGCCAGGATGCGCGTGCGCAGTTCCTCCTGGAAGCCGTTCATCACCGACAGCACGACGATCAGCGCCGCGACGCCCAGCGCGATGCCCGCCATCGATATCAGCGAGATGAACGAGATGAAGGAGTTGCGGCCCGAGCCCTTGCGCGCACGCGTGTAGCGAAGGCCGACGGCAAGTTCGTAGGGCGTCAAGGGGTTCGGGTGATGGTATGGGGGCAGGACGCGCGAAACAGCATGCGATTATCGCATGTTGGAGTTGGGGGACTGCGGCAGCGGTCCCGCCCGCGTAGACTTCACGGCGTCATGCACCTCCACCTCGTACTGCCGTCCCTTCTTGCACTCCCGCGCGAGGCATTGTCGGCATCCCCGG
>JANNNM010000450.1:0-3977 GCA_031398535.1 Betaproteobacteria bacterium
GAAGACGAGCAGGCGATCGCCGCATTGCGCAAGGTGTACGCGCCCTTCATGCGCAACCACGAGCGCTTCCTGGTGATGGATGTTCGCTCGGCCGAACTCACCAAGTACGCGGCCAACGCGATGCTGGCCACGCGGATCTCGTTCATGAACGAGGTGGCCAACCTGGCCGACAAGCTCGGCGCCGACATCGAGATGGTGCGCCAGGGCATCGGCTCCGACCCGCGCATCGGCTATCACTTCCTCTATCCCGGCGTGGGCTATGGCGGCAGCTGCTTTCCGAAGGACGTGAAGGCGCTGCAGTACACCGCCACGCAGTTGGGGATGCCGTTGCAACTGATCCACGCGGTGGAAGCCGTCAACGACGCGCAGAAGCGGGTGCTGGTCGACAAGATCGTCGCGCGACTGGGCAGCGACCTCAAGGGCCGTACGCTGGCGCTGTGGGGGCTGGCATTCAAGCCGAATACCGACGACATGCGCGAGGCGCCGTCGCGCGTCATCATCGATGCGCTGGGCGCGCATGGCGCGCAGGTCGTGGCCTACGACCCGGTGGCGATGGACGAGGCGCAACGCGTCTTCGGCGCCGCGCCGCACCTGCGCTATGCAACCTCACCCATGGCCGCGTGCGAGGACGCCGATGCGCTGGTCGTCGTGACCGAGTGGCAGGAATTCCGCAGCCCCGACTTCGAGGCGCTGCGCACCGCACTGCGCGAACGTTTGGTCTTCGACGGGCGCAACCTCTACGATCCGCAGCAGGTGCGCGCCGCGGGACTTGAATACTTCGCGATCGGCCGCCGCTGACGACATGCCATGAACGCCACGCACTTTTCCTCGTATGCGTCCCGCGTCGCCACCGCCAAGGTGCTGGTGGTCGGCGACGTCATGCTCGATCGCTACTGGTTCGGCGACGTCGAGCGCATATCGCCGGAAGCGCCGGTGCCGGTGGTGCGGATCGCGCGTACGGAAGAACGCCCTGGGGGGGCCGCCAACGTGGCGCGCAATGCGGCGTCGCTGGGCGCGCACGCGTCGCTGCTGTCCGTCGTCGGCGACGACGAACCCGCCAGCGCGCTGGCGCGCTTGCTTGAAGCCGAGCACGTGCATGCGTCGCTGTTGCGCGACCCCACGCTGCCCACCACGGTCAAGCTGCGCGTGATCGGGCGCCAGCAGCAACTGCTGCGCATCGACTTCGAAACCGCGCCGTCGCATGAGGTGCTGGCAGCCAAGCTGGCGGACTACGAGCGCATGGTGGCCGCGGCGGACGTCGTCATCCTGTCCGACTACGGCAAGGGCGGTCTTGCGCACATCGCGTCGATGATCGCCAGTGCCCGGGCCGCCGGCAAGACGGTGCTGGTCGATCCGAAAGGCGACGATTTCATCCGCTATCGCGGCGCGTCGATGCTGACGCCCAACCGCTCGGAGTTCCGGCAGGTGGTCGGCACGTGGACCGACGAGGCTTCGTTTGCGGCCAAGGCGCAGGCGTTGCGCGCCGAACTGCAGCTCGACGCATTGCTGGTCACGCGGTCGGAGGAGGGCATGAGCCTCTTCACGGCCGATAGCGCGCTGACCATCCCGGCGCAGGCGCGTGAAGTATTCGACGTCTCCGGCGCGGGTGACACGGTGATCGCGACCATCGGCGTGCTGCTGGCTGCCGGCGCGTCGTTCGGCAACGCCGTACACATCGCCAACGAGGCGGCCGGCGTCGTCGTCGGCAAGCTCGGCACGGCCGTCGTGCATCCGCGCGAACTGCGCTGACGCCCGGCACGCAGCGCATGGCCAAAGCCAAGACCATCTACGCCTGCACCGAATGCGGGGGCTCGTCCCCCAAGTGGCAAGGCCAATGTCCGCATTGCGGGGTGTGGAACACGCTGGTCGAGACCGTCGCGGCGCCCGTGGCCGTGCGCTTCGAGTCCGTCGCCGGAACGCGGTCGACGATCACGTCACTGGCGTCGGTCAAGGCGCAGGAGAATACGCGCATCCCCACCGGTCTCGAGGAATTCGACCGCGTGCTGGGGGGCGGCCTGGTGCCGGGTGGCGTGGTGCTGATCGGCGGCGACCCCGGCATCGGCAAGTCGACGCTGCTGCTGCAGGCCGGGGCCGCGCTGGGCGCCGCACACCGGACGCTGTACGTGACCGGCGAGGAGTCGGTGGAGCAGGTGGCCTTGCGGGCGCAGCGCCTGGGCCTCGTCAACGCGCCGGTGGAGTTGCTGGCGGAAGTCCAACTCGAGGCCATCGTCGGCGCGATCAGCGCCACGCTGCCGGAAGTGGTCGTCGTGGATTCGATCCAGACCGTCTATTCGGAGGCGCTGCAATCGGCCCCGGGCAGCGTGGCGCAGGTCCGCGAATGCGCGGCGCAATTGACCCGGCTGGCCAAGCAGCGCGGCATCGTCGTCATCCTGGTCGGCCATGTGACCAAGGAAGGCGCGATCGCCGGGCCGCGCGTGCTGGAACATATCGTCGACACGGTGCTGTACTTCGAGGGCGACCCGCATTCCAGTTTCCGGCTGGTGCGCGCCATCAAGAACCGCTTCGGCGCCGCCAACGAGCTGGGGGTGTTCGGGATGACCGAACGCGGCCTGAAAGGGGTGACGAATCCTTCGGCCCTGTTCCTGTCCCAGCATGCGGAGCCGGTGGCGGGGTCGGCCGTCGTGGCCACGCTGGAAGGCTCGCGGCCGCTGCTGGTGGAGATCCAGGCGCTGGTCGATCCGGTGCAGGGCGGCAATCCGCGGCGGCTGGCCGTGGGGCTCGATGCACAGCGGCTGGCCCTGCTGCTGGCCGTGCTGCATCGGCATGGTGGTGTCGAAACCAGCGGCTACGACGTCTTCGTGAATGCGGTCGGGGGTGTGCGTATCCAGGAACCTGCCGTCGACTTGGCAGTCTTGCTGGCCATCAATTCTTCGTTAAGGAACAAACCTTTGCCCGCGAAATCTATAGTATTTGGTGAAGTTGGATTGGCAGGGGAAATCCGGCCCGTCCAGCGCGGCCAGGAGCGCCTCCGCGAGGCCGCCAAGCTGGGCTTCAAGACCATGCTGATCCCCACCGCCAACAAGCCCAAGCAGGGCATCGATGGCGTCACCATCATCACGGTGGACCGCGTGGGCCAGGCCCTGGCGGCGTTGCGCGAATGAAGACGGTCCTTCGTACGCTTGCCGCAGCGGCGGCCGCCGTGGTGTTCCTTGCCTCCTGTAACGGCGGCGACGACGTCACGCCTGCCAGTACCCAGTACCGCACGGCCGTCGACCGCGTCATCGCCAAGTACAACCTCCCCGGCGTCATCGCTAGCGTGCGCGTACCCGGCGATGAGCCATGGTCGTCGACGTTTGGCGTGGCCGACCTGGCCTCGCGCCAGCCGCTCGATCCGGGCAGCTTCTTTCCGATCCGCAGCATCACCAAGTCGTACACGGTGACGGCGTTGCTGCTGCTGGCCCGGGACCAGGCGTTGGACCTCGACGACAAGCTCGACCAGTACGTCCCGGGGTTCCCCAACGGCGACCGGATCACGCTGGCCGACATGGCCGGCATGCAGAGCGGCATCGGGGAATACACGGCCAACCTGGAATTCCAGAAACTCTTTGGTGCGGATGTCGGCCGGCCGTTCACTGAAGCGCAGCTGGCAGCCTATGGCCTCGCCGAGTCGCCGCGGTTTCTTCCCGGTGCGGAGTACGAATACAGCAATACCAATACGGTGCTGCTGGGCATGATCGTGGAAAAGGTGGCGAAGCAGCCACTGGGCACGGTGCTGCAGCATCGTGTCTTGACGCCGTTGGGACTCACGGGAACGTCCTATCCCAGTACGGTGCCGCTGCCGGACCCGCACGCCACGCCCTATGAAGTGAACATCGACACCGGCGTGGCCGAGGTGGAGCCGCTGGTCAACCCGAAGTCGCTGGCCGGTGCGGGAGCGATGGTGTCGACGATGGCGGATCTTGAGACATGGGCCGTGGCGCTGGGTACCGGCAGCCTGATCGGCCCGGAGTTGCAGA
>JANNNM010000512.1:0-1643 GCA_031398535.1 Betaproteobacteria bacterium
CGTGGATTTTGGCTATTCGGACAAGGTCAAGGACCTCGCGGCGCGCGTGACGCGCTTCATGGACGACAACGTCTATCCGGCGGAGCCGGTGTACGTCGCGGAAGTGGAGGCGAATCGCCGCCGTGGCAACCCGTGGGTCGCCACGCGCATCATGGAGGACTTGAAGTCGCGCGCGCGCGCCGCCGGATTGTGGAACCTGTGGCTGCCGCATTCCGCGCTGGGCGCGGGGCTGACCAATGCACAGTACGCGCCGCTGTGCGAGATCATGGGCCGATCGTGGATCGCGCCCGAGGTGTTCAACTGCAACGCGCCCGACACCGGCAACATGGAAGTGCTGGTCCGTTATGGCACGCCGGTGCAGCAGGCACGCTGGCTGACGCCGCTCCTCAATGGCGAAATCCGCTCCGCCTTCGCGATGACCGAGCCCGACGTGGCGTCCAGCGACGCGACCAACATCGCCGCGTCGATCACGAAGGACGGCAACGACTACATCGTCAACGGCCGCAAATGGTGGACTACCGGCGGACCGGACCCGCGCTGCCGCATCCTGATCCTGATGGGCCAGTCCGATCCGCAGAACGCGGACCGCTACCGCCGGCAATCGATGATCCTGGTGCCGGTGGATACGCCGGGCGTCACCATGCTGCGCACGCTATCCGTGTTCGGCTACGACGATGCGCCGCACGGCCACGCCGAGTTCGACTTCAGCAACGTGCGCGTGCCCGCCACCAACATGCTGCTGGGCGAAGGCCGCGGCTTCGAGATTGCACAGGGGCGCCTCGGCCCCGGCCGCATCCATCACTGCATGCGCCTCATCGGGCAATCCGAACGCGCGCTGGAACTGATGTGTCATCGCGCCGCCACGCGCACTGCATTCGGCAAGACCGTGGCCGACCGCACGGTGACGCAGGAGCGGATCGCCCAATCGCGCATCCTGATCGACCAGGCGCGGCTCCTGGTGCTGCACGCCGCGTGGAAGATGGACACCGCCGGCAACAAGGCCGCCCGCAAGGACATCGCGATGATCAAGGTCGTGGCGCCCAACGTGGCCTGCCAGGTGATCGACTGGGCCATCCAGGTCCACGGCGCCGCTGGCGTGTCCGACGATGTGCCGCTCGCGTTCTTCTATGCACAGGCGCGCTCGTTGCGTTTTGCCGACGGCCCGGACGAAGTGCACCGCAACCAGATCGCCCGCCTTGAACTGGCCACCCACTTAAATGGATAAAATGCTCCCGTACCGTCACCCGGACCCGCTGATCATGTCGACATTGCGCACGCTTGCCTGCCTCTCCATTGCCGCTGCCACGGCCGCCCTTCCGATCGTGACGATGGCCCAGGCACCCGCGGCACCTGCCGCTGCCGCGCCCAACGCCGCCATCCCGCCGGACAGCTGGCCACGCGTCCTCGACCTGACCAAGGGCCAGGCACTCGTCTACCAGCCGCAGGTGACGAGCTGGACGGGCAACATGATCAGCTTCCGCGCCGCCATGGCCATCAAGGCCGACGGCGCCAAGGACGAGAATTTCGGCGTCGCCCTGGCCACCGCGCGCACGCAGGTGGACAAGGTCTTGCGCACTGTCGTGTTCGAGAACCTGACGTTCTCGAAGATCGACTTCCCCACGCTGCCCGACCGCGGCGCCAGC
>JANNNM010000586.1:0-10192 GCA_031398535.1 Betaproteobacteria bacterium
GACAACTCGGGCGTCAGGAAGAGCTTGTCACCGTTGACCGGCGATGCAAACGCCACGCCTTCCTCCTGCACCTTTCGCAACGGACCAAGGCTGAACACCTGGAAGCCGCCAGAGTCGGTGAGGATGGGCCGGTCCCAGCCCATGAAGCGATGCAGGCCCGCGTGGGCGGCGATCACCTCCAGGCCCGGGCGCAGCCACAGGTGGAACGTGTTGCCCAGCACGATCTGCGCGCCGATCTCGACCAGTTCGTTCGGCGCCATCGCCTTGACCGTGCCGTAGGTGCCGACCGGCATGAACACCGGCGTCTCGACGACGCCGTGGGCAAGTTCGAGGCGCCCGCGACGGGCGTGGCCCGACGTGGCGGAAACGGAGAAGCGCATGGTCGCGGTGCCGGGAGGGCCGGCGCGGGCAGGGCGCGGGCGGGCTTAGCGCCCGCGGGCGCCGGGTCGGCGACGCAGCGACAGCATGGCCAAGGCGCCGAGCAGCAGGATCGTCAGCGCCAGCCCCCACGACGAAAGCGTGGGAATGGCCGCCGCGTCCGGGCTGGCGGCATCGACCGAGGCGCCGACGCAATTGGCACCGCCGAAGTCGAAGGCATTGCGCCACGCACGGTGGAAGTCACCCGAGTAATCGACGCCGGCCGTCCCGACGACCGGGTAATTGGGGGCGATGGCCAGGTGAATGACGCATGCCGCACCGGTGATCCGGAATGCGATGGCGGGATCGGACTGGCCCCGGGCATTGGGTTGGGACCAGTTGGCCAGTACCGTGGTGCCGACCTTGGCCTGGTTGCCGCCGGCAAATCTGGCGCTGGTCAGCGACGTGATGCCGCGCGTGAGCGTATGCCGCTGCATCGACGACACGTTGAGCGTGCGCGCGGCGCCGGGCGTGCCGAAGCCGTCGGTCGTATTGGGGTCGATGCCTTCGAGCGCGCCCCAGCCGTGCGGCGAATTGTTGGGCGTGGCGTCGCTGCGGTCCTGGTCGTAGAACGCGCCGATGACGACGGCACGGCCCGTGTTGGCAAAGGCCGCCACCACGTTGCCGACCGAAGGGGCATTGGCGTAAGTCTCGTCCTCGAACAGCAGGATGACGTCGAACGCATCCGTCAGCGACTTGAGCGTCGGCGTGACGGTCGACGTGTCGACCGGCGTGAACGTGTGCCCGGTGACCCGGGCGTTGAAGTCGGTGGCCGTCTGCGCGGAATAGCGGTTGGACAGCACGCCGACGCGTGCGGCATCGGCCGACGCAACGACGCCTGCCAGCGCGGCGAAAGCAAGAAGACAGCGGACCGCGCAGGTGCGGAAAGTGGAAGCAGCCATGGATTGGCGAAAAGCCGGGGCGGACTGCGCAATGCCGGGATTTCCGCTACGAATTCAGTTACCCCGAGGGTAGCTTTTCCCGGTCCGGTTGCCAAGATGCGCAGCGTGCATCACATAGGGAAAATGCGTGATTTGTTGCAGGAAAAGTGTCGATTGGATCGATTGTCGCCTGATGACGACGTTTTGCCACGCGCACTGTCGGGCTGCGGTGTCACTTCACGGGCGTGCGTGACAACAGCATCGCATCGCCGTAACTGAAAAACCGGTAGCGGGCGGCGATCGCATGCGCATAGGCGCGGTGCATCGTGGCGTGGCCGGCGAAGGCGCTGACCAGCATCAGCAGCGTCGAGCGCGGCAGGTGGAAATTGGTCAGCAGCCGGTCGACGACGCGGAACCGGTAGCCGGGCGTGATGAAGAGCGCGGTCTCGCCGGTGCCCGCCGCCATGCCGTCCCCGCGTTGCGCCGCCGACTCCAGCGCGCGCAGCGACGTGGTGCCCACCGCCACGACCGCGCTGCCGCGCGCGCGCGCCGCGGCGATCGCCGCCACCGTGGCTGCCGGGATGCTGTAGTGCTCGGTATGCATCCGGTGCAGCGCCAGGTCATCGTGCTTGACCGGCGCAAACGTGCCCGCGCCGACATGCAGCGTGACAAAGGCGCGTTCGACGCCGCGGGCGGAGAGCGTCGCGAACATCGCGTCGTCGAAATGCAGTCCGGCTGTGGGGGCGGCCACCGCGCCGGGGGCGCGGGCGTAGATCGTCTGGTAGCGCGCATCGTCGGTGGCGTCGGCGCCGCGCTCGATGTAGGGCGGCAGCGGGATCTCGCCATGCGTGTCGAGCCAGGCCAGCAATGCGCCGGTGCCGTCGAAGCGGACGTGATGGAAGCGGTCGTCGCGTGCCAGGATCGTGGCCGTGGCACCGTCCGCCAGCCGCAGCACGGTGCCGGGCCGCGGCGCGTGGCTGGCCCGCATCTGCACCCAGGCCTCGGTTTCGCCCACCAGGCGTTCCAGCAGGACTTCCACCTTGCCGCCAGTGGCTTTCTCGGCGCGGAAGCGGGCCTTGATCACGCGCGTGTCATTGCCGACCAGCAGGTCGCCGGGCTGCAGCAGCGCGGGCAGGTCGGTGAACAGGCGATCGGTGTCCGCCGTGGCGCCGACGTCGAGCAGGCGGCTGCCCGAGCGGACGGCCGGCGGCACCTGCGCGATCAGTTCCGGCGGCAACGCATAGTCGAAGTCCGCCAGCGTGTAGACGCGTGTCACGATGTCTTTGGTTGGATTGCGCGTGGAAGGGGCGGCTTCCGCGTGTCTGGTGCCGGGAGGGGGACTCGAACCCCCACGATATCGCTACCGGCGGATTTTGAGTCCGCTACGTCTACCAGTTCCGTCATCCCGGCGATCGCCGTGCGGCCCGTGCGCGAGGCGCGGGTGCCGGCAGCGGCAAAGACGGCATTATCGCAAATAAACGTGTCCTCCGCCGTGCCGCTGCTGCGGGGGACGTACCCGGCGCCACGTGACGAACGTGAACGCAAGGCCATCCGACTCCATCTGCGGACTGCGCTCGGTGACCTGCCACTCGGCGGCGGAGAACGCCGGAAAATGCGTGTCGCCGGCAATGTCGGCGTCGATTTCGGTCAGCAGCATCGTGTCGGCCGCGGGCAGCGCCAGCGCATAGATCGCGCCGCCGCCGATGCAGTACACGGGAAGCGGCATCCGTACGCAGGCGATGGCGGCCGCCCAGGTCGGCACGATGTCGGCGCCGGCGGGCGCGAACCCGGCCTTCGTCGACAGCACGATGTTCTGCCGGCCGGGCAGCGCGCGCGGCAGCGAGTCCCACGTGCGGCGCCCCATGATCACCGCGTGCCCGGTCGTCAGTGTGCGGAAGCGGCGCATGTCCTCCGGCAACCGCCACGGCAATGCATTGCCGGCGCCGATGATCCCATTGCGCGCGACGGCAGCGATCAGGACCAGCGCAGGGGCGGCGGCGTCAGCGGGCGCGGTCATGGGGCGGGCGGGAATCGAGAGGCAAGGCGTCCTGGCTGCGGGCTTGGCACCACGCGCGATCGTGGGCGGCGCACGAGCGGTGCCGATGCCATAATGCGGCGAATTATATCTGCCGGCCCCTCGCGTGTATTACCCACGCTCATTCCTCAAGTTCATCCTGCTGGGCTTCCTGCTCGTCAGCCTGCCGCTGGTCTACGCGATGGCGGAACTCGTCCTGTCGCTCGACCGTCTGTCCACGCAAAGCCGCGAGGAAGTGTTGCAGGCCGCGCAGGCGGGCCGCTCCAGCCGCCTGCTGTTCGAGCAGGCCACGACACTCGAGCGCCTCGCGCGGCAGGAGATCATCCTCGAGGACCCGGCGCTGCTTGAGGACTATGCGCGGGTGCGCCAGGAGTTGTTGCAGACAACACAACAACTGTCGTTGCTGCCGCTCGAAGCGCCGCAACTGGGCGCACTCGAGAATTTGCGGATGCGTGAAGCGGCGTTGTTCGAGAAACTGCGGATGCCGGCGCGTCCCGCTGCAGCAGTGACGGAGCTTGCCGACGGCTATGCGGCGCTGGTCGAGCAGGCGCAGTCGATGCTCTCCGCCACCAACCAGCTGACGCAGCGCGCGATTGAACGCCTGCAGGAAACGGCGGCGCAGGGCCGCGAGAAATGGCTCTACCTGGCGCTGGCGACGATCGGCATCGCGCTGGCGCTGGCCATCGTGTTCGCCGTGCTGATCGCGCGACCCATCCGCCAGCTCGACCAGGCGATCCGGCAGATGGGCACCGCGGACTTCGCGCATGCGATCGAGGTCAACGGGCCGCAGGACCTGCGTTACGTGGGGCAGCGCCTTGAATGGCTGCGCACGCGGCTGCGCGACCTCGAGCAGCAGCAGAATCGTTTCCTGCGCCACGTGTCGCACGAGCTGAAGACGCCGCTGACTGCGGTGCGCGAAGGCGCCGAGCTGTTGCGCGACAACGTCGGCGGCCGCCTGACGCCGGAGCAGAAGGAGATCGTCCGCATCGTCCGCGAGAACACGTTGTCGCTGCAAAAGCTGATCGAGGACCTGCTGACGTGGCACCAGACGCGCGCGATGGAACCCGCCACGCTGGGTCCGGTGCCGTTGCAGGACGTCGTGCAGCGCGTGTTGCGCGAGCAGAAGCTCGCGGCGGTGGCGCGGCTCGTCAAGGTCGATGCCGACATCCCGGCCGCGCTGGTGATCGGCGACGCCGAGAAGATCCGCACGATCATCGACAACCTGATGTCGAACGCGATCAAGTATTCGCCGCGCTCCGGCACCATCACGATCACGTTGCGGTTGCGCGATGGGCTGGCGCAGCTTGAAGTCGCCGACCAGGGCCCCGGCATATCCGCCGCCGAGCGCGAGCGCGTGTTCGACTCGTTCTACTCCGGCAAGGCGCCGGTTGATGGCAAGGTCAAGGGCTCGGGCCTGGGCCTCGCCATCGCCCGCGAGTACGCGCTGGCCCAGGGCGGGCGCATCGAGGTGCTCGACCGCAGCGATGGGGGCCGCGGTGCCTGCTTCCGGCTGTGGTTGCCGTTGGCACCGGGCAGCACCGGCGTGATGGCTGCGCTGTCGCGCAAGCCGGCGCCGCTGCCCGTGGGGGGGCGCGAGTGATGCGCGGATGGCGGCATGCAGCGCTCGTGGCATGGTTGGCCGCCCTCGGCGGATGCGCATCGTTGCCGCCGCCCGTGATCATCACCGCCGAGGAAGAAGCCGAGCCCGAGCGCGTGCAGGTGCACTCGCCGCTGATCGAGTATCCGCCCATCGAGCCCGTGGAGCCGCCGGTGGTCGTTGCACCGGTGATCACGCCGCCGGTCGCCGCGCCGGCACCGGCTGCGGCGCCCGAGCCGCTCGCCATGGTGCCCCCGACGTTGACCCCGCCGACGGCGCGCGAGCCGGTGCTGGAAGACACCGAGCTGATCGTGCTGCTGGCCGACCTGCAGCGCTACGGCAACCTGTCCGTCGACGACGTGCGTCGCGAGATCAACTCGATGACGATTCTGCTCGGGCGCCAGCGCTCCGACGGCAACCGCATCCGCCTCGCAGTGCTGTATACATTGTCCAAGGCCACGCCCCAGGACGACCAGCGCGCGCTGCAATTGCTGGACAACGTGGCCAGGAGCACGCCGGGCACACCGTCGGTGAAGCCGCTGGCGTTGGTGTTGCAGGCGCAGATCGTCGGGCGACAGCGCGCGGTTCGCGAAGAGCAGCAGAAGGCCGACGCGGCGCTGGCGAAGCTCGAGGCCCTGCGCCAGATGGAGCGCAGCCTGTTGCGCGAGCGCGCGCGCAGCGGCGGCGGTGGCGGTGGCGGTGGCGGCAGCGGTGGCGGCAGCGGGGGTAGTGGTGGCAGCGGTGGCAATTGATCCTGGGCGAAAGGTGCACAACACGATGGCTTCCGGCGACATTCTTCTGGTCGATGACGATCCCGACCTCCTCAAGCTGATCAGCTTGCGCCTCACCTCGGCGGGCTACCGCGTGCGCACGGCGGAAAGCGGCGAGACGGCGCTGGCGGCCATCGCGGTGCAGCGGCCGGCTGTCGTGGTGACGGACCTGCGGATGCCGGGCATCGACGGCCTGCAGCTCTTTGATGCGATCAACCGCCAACATGCCGGGTTGCCGGTGCTGATCCTGACCGCGCACGGCACGATTCCCGATGCCGTCGCCGCGACGCAGCGCGGCGTCTTCGGCTTCCTGACCAAGCCCTTCGACAGCCAGGACCTGCTGGCGAAGGTGGCCTCCGCGCTCAAGCTGTCCGGCCAGGATGCGGGTCGCGGCGACGCCGGCACCGGCGAATGGCGCGAAGGCATCATCACCCGCAGCCCGGCGATGGAAGACCTGCTGCGGCAGGCGAAGCTCGTCGCTGATTCGGATGCCAGCGTGTTGATCTACGGCGAGTCCGGCACCGGCAAGGAGTTGCTGGCGCGCGCCATCCACCGGGCCAGCCCGCGCCGCGACCGTCCCTTCGTGGCGGTCAACTGCGGTGCGATCCCCGGCGACCTGCTCGAATCCGAACTCTTCGGCCATGCCCGTGGCGCGTTCACGGGGGCGGTCCAGGCGCACAAGGGGCTGTTCCAGGCGGCGGACGGCGGCACGTTGCTGCTGGACGAGATCGGCGACATGCCGCTGCCGTTGCAGGTCAAGTTGCTGCGGGTCCTGCAGGACGGCGAAGTGCGCCCCGTCGGATCGACGCAGTCGATTCCCGTCGATGTGCGTGTCGTGTCGGCCACGCACCGCGACCTTGATGCGCACAAGGCCTCCGGCCAGTTCCGCGAGGATCTCTACTACCGTCTCAATGTCGTGTCGCTGCGGCTGCCGCCGCTGGCCGAGCGCCGCGAAGACATCCCGGTGCTGGCCGGCCACTTTCTGCGCGGTCTCGCCGAGCGCTACCGCAAGCCGGTACCCAGTCTTGCGCCGGACGCCATGGCGCTGCTGGTGGCCGCGCCGTGGCCGGGCAACGTGCGGCAACTCCTCAATCTGCTGGAACAGGCCCTGGCCCTGACCACCACCACGGTGATCCCCGCCACGCTGGTGCAGACGGCGCTGAAGGAAGACGCCGCGGCACTTATTCCCTTTGAAGAGGCACGCAAGTCCTTCGAGCGCGACTATCTCGTGCGCCTGCTGAAGATCACCGGCGGCAACGTGACGCAGGCCGCGCAGCTTGCCAAGCGCAACCGCACCGAGTTCTACAAGCTGTTGCAACGGCATAGCCTTGAACCCGCGATGTTCAAGGAAGCCAAGACCTGACGCCAGGTCAGGATTCGTTGCCGGAATCGGCTGTCGTGGGTCGACGACAGCCAATATCGTCTGCATTCATGCAGTTAATGCCGTTGTCATTCAGGGCGTCGGTGTTCTGAGACAAAGGCCGACCGCGCGACGGCGCCGGTCGGCGCGCAACCGCGCCGCGGGTTTCGATCATTTCGCCTATGGTGCCCATTCCCGCCGGGACGATCCTTGAGTGCTCCCGTTGCATGTGGCATGTGCCTTGCTTAGTGATGTTCAGGCAGTTGTGCCTGCATCCCTCAAGGAAAGGCCATGGACGTGTTCGCACCCGAGTTCTCCCAGTTCTGGCTTGCCGGAAACGCCGGGCGACCGGTCGAGGCGGCCCCCCTTCGCGACGACGATGCGAATGCGCAGCAGGCCGCGATGCAGGAACTGGTCGAACGGGTCAACGCGGCGCGCTCGGTGGTCTGACCCGCCACCCGTACCGGACGGCGCTGCGTCCGGCCCCCTGGAGTGGGTGAACGCCAGCCGGTCCCCCTTGCCCGCTCATATCCTCCCGGCGGGCATTTTTTTGTCCGCGATCGGCGGCGCAAATCCCGGTCCGCCGGCCATCCGGACGATCTGGAAAACGCTGAACGATGCGGCGGCTGACAGCGCGGCAAATCCGAAGAGGGCCGGCGCGCCATGCGCCTGCAGCACCCAGGCACCGACCAGCGGGGCCACCAGGATCATCGCGTTCTGCCAGGCCTGGAGCAGGCCGGAGACGTGTCCGGTCGTGGTTGGAAAGTGCCGCGTGATGTAGACATTGAGCGCGATCGCGAATCGCGCGCTGACGATCCCGATCACGAAGAACACCACCGGCAGCACGCGCGGCGTCATCGCGCCCCCCAGCCAGAACAGCAGGCCGATGCCGCCGAAGCCTGCGGCCGCCAGCAGCGCGGGGCGCAGCAGTTCACCGATGTCGCCGCGCATTGCCGCTGCCGCCGGGCGCCGTGCCTGCCACAGGCCGGCGAGGATATTGCCCGCGCCCGAGCAACTGACCAGCACGCCGAGCAGCGCCTTGTCGAACCCGGCCTGTTGCAGGACGAGCGGGACCAGGTTGTTCACCATGAACACGAAGAACGCATAGGTGGCCGCGATCCACAGCAACGGCAACACGTGCGCGACGGCGGCCGTCGCCTGAGCCTGCGGATTTGCCGCAGCGCTGGCGGCACGGGGTTCAAGCCGGATGCACGCGAAGACCACCAATGCGAGCGTGGAGAACACGAGCGACAGCGCCAGGGCGAAGACCTCGCTGGCCAGTGAACTCGAGATGGTCCCGATCGCCGGCGCCAGGATCTTCGCGCCATTGTTGAGCACGTTCAGGAACGAATAGAACTGCGGACGCTCGGCCTCGTCAATCGCGCGCACGGCCATCACGTTGATTGCGGGCATGGCCACCATCGCGAACACGGACCGCAGGCCGACCAGCAACGCAAACGCGGTGAAGTCGTGGCAGAAGATGATGGCGCCGGTCGCCGCGACGCGGGCGGCGATGGAGAAGAGCAGCAGGTGCTGCGGATTGCCGCGGTCGCACAGCCTGCCGATCAATGGCGCCAGCAGGATGCCCGGCAGCAGCCCGGCAGCGCTGACCACGGCCATCTGCCAGGGCGTGACGTTGAACTGGTAGGCGGCGAGCGTCAGGATCGCGAGGAAGTCGATCCAGGTGCCGAATGCCGATAATCCATCGCCTGCCAGCAGCAGGGCCCGGTTGCCCGGCAACTTCAAGAGGCGTTCTGCGTGCGCTCGAGCGCCACGCGCACCGCGTCGAGGAAATCGCGCAGGTTGATCGGCTTGGCGACATAGGCATCGAAACCCGCTTCGACGATCAGCCGGCGGTCGTCCTGCATCACCGACGCCGTCACCGCCAGCACGGGAATGGTGGCGGTGCCCGATTCGCTGCGCAGGATCTTCAGTGCATCGATGCCGTTCATGCCGGGCAGCTGGATGTCCATCAGGATGAGGTCGGGGTGACGGTCACGGGCCAGCTCGATGCCGTCCTCGGCCGTGACGGCTTCGATCGTCGTATAGCCCTTGACGGCGAGCACGTCGCGCACGAGCTTCAGGTTGCGCGGGTTGTCTTCGATGATCAGGATCGTGCTCATGGCAATCGCGGCAGCGTGAAGTAGAAGGTGGAACCGGAACCGGGGGTGCTTGCAAGCCAGATGCGGCCGCCGTGCAGCTCGACCAGCCGCTTGCACAGCGCCAGGCCCAGTCCCGTACCCTCGTGTTTGCTCATGGTATCGCGACCGACCTGGCGGAACTCCTCGAACACGGCATCCTGGTCGGTGGGGGCGATACCGATGCCGGTGTCGCGCACCGAGATCGTGACGCCATCGTCGCTGCGGCTACCCTCCAGCGTGATGCAACCTCCGTCGGGCGTGAATTTCACTGCATTGGACAGCAGGTTCAGCAGGATCTGCTTGACCTTGCGCTCGTCGGCGACGATCTGGCCGAGTCCGGGCTCGATGACGAGCTTCAGCGTGATGTGGTGCTGGTGCGCGCGCTCGCGGATGAGGGTCATCGCGTCGGCCATGGCGGTGGCCACGTCGAACTCGGACCGGTCGAGCTCCATGCGGCCGGCCTCCACCTTCGACAGGTCGAGCACCTCGTTGATCAGCGCCAGCAGGTGCTTGCCGGAGGCGTGGATGTCCTTCAGGTAGTCGTCCTGCTTGGCGTTCAGTTCGCCGAAGTAGCGTTCGATCAGCACCTCCGAGAAGCCGATGATCGCATTGAGCGGCGTGCGCAATTCGTGGGACATGCTGGCGAGGAACGCCGACTTGTGCTGGTTGGCGACCTCGAGCTGCCGGCTCTTGTCGGCAATTTCCCGGAAGAGCCGCGCGTTCTGGATCGCGATCACGGCCTGGTCGGCGAAGGTGCGCAACAGCGCGATCTCCTTGTCCGAGAACGCGCCCGGACGGTCGCGCCCGACAAAGATCGAGCCGATGCCCTGGCCTTTCCAGATCATCGGCGCCCCGATCGCGGCCTTGATGTGCATCACCTCCCACACGGCGCGCGCGCCGGATGGAATGTCCGGCGATCCGTCGACATCGGGATAGTGGACGACGTCGCGGCGCGCGATGGCTGCGCCGGTGGCGCTGGTGGCGTCGGCGG
>JANNNM010000690.1:0-3797 GCA_031398535.1 Betaproteobacteria bacterium
GCTGGCGCACGCGATGCGGCGCTCCATCGCGCCGCGCAAGCTCATCGTCACGGATGCCGTGTTCAGCATGGATGGCGACATCGCGCCGCTGGCGGCGCTGCTCGAGCTCGCAGAGCAGCACGACGCGTGGCTCGTCGTCGACGACGCGCATGGCTTCGGCGTGCTGGGGGAGGGCCGCGGCACACTCGCGCAACTTGGCCTGGCCGACGACCGGATCGTGGCGATGGGAACGCTGGGCAAGGCGGCGGGCGTCGCCGGCGCCTTCGTCGCTGCACATCCGGTAGTGATCGATACCTTGGTGCAGACCGCGCGTCCGTACATCTACACGACCGGGATGCCGCCGCTGCTGGCGCAGGCGCTGCGCGTGGCGCTGGGACTGATTCGCGACGACCACGCGCGCCGCGCCGCACTGCATGCGCACATCGCGCGCTTTCGCGCAGGCGCTGCCGCGCTGCCCTGGAAGCTGCTGCCATCGACGACGGCGATCCAGCCGCTGGTGGTCGGTGACAGCGCCGCTGCGGTCGCGGTCGGTGCGGCGCTGGCCGCCCAAGGCATCTGGGTGCCCGCGATCCGGCCGCCGACCGTGCCGGCCGGCACGGCGCGGCTGCGCGTGTCGCTGTCGGCGGCCCATACCGTCGATGACATCGACGCGTTGCTCGCGGCATTGGCGTCGGCCGCATGATGAAGGTCCACGTCGAGGTTTCGGGCCATGGTCCGCCGCTGGTGCTGCTGCACGGCTGGGCGATGCATGGCGGACTGTTTGCGTCGCTGGTGCCGGCACTTGCGCAACGCTACCGCGTGGCGGTCGTTGACCTGCCCGGGCATGGCCACTCCGCGGCCACGCCGCTCGTTTCGGCCGACGATGCGGTGCAGCGCATCGATGCGCAGTTTCGCGACACGTCACAACCCCTGCGCGTGCTGGGGTGGTCGATGGGGGGCGCGCTCGCACTGCACTGGGCGCGCCGCGAACCCCATCGCATCGGGCGGCTGGTGCTGGTCGGATCGACGCCGCGATTCATCACCGCGCCCGATTGGCCGCATGCAATGGCGCCCGAAACGCTGCAGCGCTTCGGCGACGAACTGGCCGTGGCGTATCGCCTGACGTTGCAGCGGTTCCTGACGTTGCAGGTCCAGGGCAGCGATGGGGGTCGCGCGGCCCTGCATGCGCTCCGCGACGCACTGTTCGCGCGCGGCGAACCGGGCCGCGAGCAACTACGCGATGCATTGGCCATGCTGCAGGCGATCGACGTGCGGGACGATCTTCCGCACATTGCCGTGCCGACGCTGGTGGTGGCGGGCGATCGCGACGCGCTGACGCCGGCGGCCGCCGGCGCATGGATGGCCGCGGCGATGCCGGACGCGCGGCTGGTGACCATTCCGGGCGCAGCGCATGCGCCCTTCCTCTCGCACCGCGCGGCCTTGGACGCGTCCGTGCTGCCGGTCCTCGAGGCCGCCGCAGGTGAGTGACGCGCCGGACGACCGTGACCCGCGCGAAGTCGACGCGCGCGCCGTGCGCCGTGCCTTCGGCCGTGCCGCTGCCACCTATGACGATGCCGCCGTCCTGCAGCGCGAGGTCGGCAAGCGGATGGGGGTGCGGCTCGACGTCGTGAAGCTGGCGCCCTTGAACGTGCTGGATGCGGGCTGCGGTACCGGCGACGCCCTTGCCGCGCTGGCGCTGCGCTATCCCGCGGCCCGGGTCGTCGCGCTCGACCTTGCGCTGCCGATGCTGGCCGCAGCGCGCACGCGTGGCGCGGGCGGACGCTCGCTGCTGCAGCGGCTGCTGCCCTGGCGCAACGCGGAAGACGCGACCGCGCCCCGCTTCGTCTGTGGCGACATCGGCGCCTTGCCCTTCCGCGCGGGAGCGTTCGGGCTTGTCTGGAGCAACCTCGCGCTGCAGTGGATCAACGATCTGCCGCACGCATTGGGCGAGCTGCACCGGGTGCTGCAGGTGGACGGGCTCCTGACCTTCACGACCTTCGGGCCTGACACGCTGCGCGAGATTCGCAGCGCGTTTGCGAAGGTCGACGGGTACACCCACACCAATCGCTTCGCCGACATGCACGATGTCGGCGACATGCTGGTGCACGCCGGCTTCGCCGACCCGGTGATCGACATGGAGACCGTGACGCTGACCTATGGCGATGCGCGCGCGGTGCTGCAGGAACTGAAGCAGATCGGCGCCACCAACGCAACGCAGGGCCGCAGCCGCGGACTGATGGGCAAGACCCGTCTGCAGCGCGTGCTGGGCGCGCTGGAGGCCATGGCGCACGACGGCCGCATCCCGGCCACCTTCGAAGTGATCTACGGGCACGCGTGGAAGGCGGAGGCGACGCACACGCCGGACGGGTTGCCGATCGTCCGGTTCGGGGTTCGCCGATGACACCGAACGGCGGCGTCTTCATCACGGGCACCGATACCGGCGTCGGCAAGACCTTTGTCGCCGCGGCGCTGCTGCGCGCACTGGCCAGACGCGGCGCACGCGTGGCGGGCATGAAGCCCGTTGCCGCCGGCATCGATGCGGGCGAGGCATGGAATGCCGATGTCGCGGCGCTGGCCGCCGCCGACGGCCTGACGTTGCCCCTGCGCGACCGCAATCCCTACGCCTTCGTGCCCGCGATCGCCCCGCATCTCGCGGCGCAGGCGGCCAGCGTGGCGATAGCCATCGACGAGATCGTGGCGGCCTGCAACCGCCTGCGGGCGCACGCGGACTTCATTGTGGTTGAAGGCGCCGGTGGCGTCCTGGTGCCGCTCGATCGCGACCACGACATGCTGGATCTGGCAGCGGCGCTTCACCTGCCGGTGCTGCTGGTCGTCGGTCTGCGACTCGGCTGCATCAATCACGCGCTGCTGTCCGCGCAGGCGATCGCGGCGCGCGGATTGCCGCTGGCGGGCTGGATCGGGAATGCAATGGGGCCATCCATGCAGCATGAGCGGGACAACATCGACACCATCGCCGCGCGTCTCGGGCAGCCGCCACTGGCCGAGCTGCGGCACGATTCCGGTGCGCCGGCGGTGTCCGCCGCCTTGGACAGCGTCGCGTCGACGCTGCTGTCCTGTTTGCGTGACGATCGCAAGCTGACATCCTGACGCATGTTCCCCGACCGGACGAAACGTTGCAACACCGACGCCGTCGGCACGCGTTGCAGGGGCGTCAAGGGTTCCGGCAGGGGTCGATCCGTGCTAATATTTTGTGGCTTTGCAGCATGAACCCACTGCCTCCGCTCCCGTCGGCTGTCGACTATTGCGTGGTAGCGCGGGCCCCAGATTCACTGCCCCGGCGCCAGCGCTGGTCGTTGTTCGCGGTCATGGCAGGGGTCAGCCTCGTGCTGGCAACGGCTTTTGCGGTGGCTGGGGCGTGGCCAGTGTTGCCATACTCGGTGCTGGAGATCGCGCTGCTGGGCGTGGCGTTCGTGGTCGTGGAGCGCCGCTGCGACGACTGGGAGCGCCTGACGGTGGCGGGCGATGCCGTGGTGATCGAGCGGCAGCGCGGCAGGCGCCGCGAGCGGCATGAGTTCAACCGCTGCTGGATGCGCGTGGAGTTCGAGCCGGGCGGATTCGGCAAGGCGGCACGGATCACGCTGCACAGTGCGGGGGTGGCGGTCGATTTCGGAAGTGCGCTGCCGGTCGCTGAAATGCGATCGACGGCCGGAGAATTGCGGCGATTGGCCGGGTTGCGCTGAACCGGTGGCGGTGGCCGCAGCAGATGCGCGAAGACTTTTCGAGGACAGCATGGGTCGCAAGCACAACGTAGTCGGGGCGTGGGCTTCAAGGGCGGCACGGATGATGGCGGCGCTGGC
>JANNNM010000729.1:0-2616 GCA_031398535.1 Betaproteobacteria bacterium
TGGCGGCGTCATGCCCCTTCAGGTAATGCTGGTAGCCGAAATTGGGCGACGACGTGACCGTCACGCGATGCTCCGCGGCCTTTGCCATCCACAGCGCGGGGCGCCGCACGAACAGTGCCGTGGGCATCAGCCAGTGGTCCACGTCGGCGCACAGCGGCGACAGGTGGAAGCCGATCAGACCCATGTCGTGGGTCAGCGGCATCCATGACAGGCTGGAGTCCTCGGGCCGCACCTTGGCGCCCGCCACGATCGCGGCAATGTTGGCGGTGAGGTTGGCATGCGTCAGCAGCACGCCCTTGGGTTCGCTGGTGGATCCGGACGAGAACTGGATCATCGCGACATCGTCAGGCGCCACCGGATGCGGCACGCCTGGACGCGCCACATCGGCGATCTCGTCCAGGAACACGATGCGTTTCGCCATCCGGTCGAGTGCCGCGTCATACCCTGCATCGGCGGCAAACGTGCGCAGCCGATCGTATATCCGGCGCTCCGTGGCCAGCACCGGCGCGCGCAATCGCTCCAGCACGCGAAAGAGCTTGGCCTTGTGTTCGTCGGCGTTGCCGGGCGCAAGCGGCACCGCCACGACGCCCCCCAGCACGCAGGCCCAGAACGTATCGACGAACGGCGCGAGGCCGTCGACGAGGATCACTGTCTCGGTGCCGGGGCGCGCGCCGGCGTCCTGCAGGTAGCGCAGGATTCCGAGCGCGCGACCGCGCAGCGCCGCATAGGGGACGCGGGTCTCGCTGCTTTCGCCGGCGATGTAGACGATGCCGCGCGTGCTGGTCGCGCGGGCGTCGAGAACGTCGGCGAGGGTGGAGAAGACAGTCATCGGGCGTTGGATCTCGTGGTCCACCTCAGCCGCGCCGCTCGCGGACATGCATCTGCACCGGATGGCGCGTGCGCAGGTTGACCTGCGGCTCGATCTCGATGGTTTGCCCCTCGACCAGCATCAGTTCGAACTGGCGGGCGAGCATGGCCACGTGCGTGTGCATTTCGATCATGGCGAGATGTTCGCCGATACAGGCGCGCGGGCCAAGCCCGAACGGCAGGAAAGCGAAGCGATGCGGGGTCGGCGCGTCCTTTGCGAAGCGGTCCGGGTCGAACACCTCCGGATGCGGCCAGAAGGCCGGATGGCGCTGCACGATATAGGGCGACACCAGGACATCGGTCCCGGCGGGCAGGTTGAATGCGTCGATCGTGGACGCGTCGATGCTGCGTCGCGTCAGCAGCCAGCCGGGCGGATACAGCCGCAGCGTCTCGGCCACGCCACGCTGGACCAGGTCAAATCCGTCGAGGTCTTCGTAGGCAGGCACGCCTTCCGCGGCAGCATCGAGTTGAACATGCAGTCGATGTCGATAGTCGTGCGACTGCGCCAGCAACGTCCAGAACCAGTTGAGCGAGCTGGCCGTGGTTTCGTGGCCGGCGACGATCAACGTCAGGATCTCGTCCAGCAGCTGGCGGTCCGCCATCGGTTCGCCGGTCTGGCGGTCGCGCGCATCGATCAGCGCCGAGACGATGTCGTTATGTCGGACATTGTCGCGGCGCCGGCGCGCGACGTCCTCCATGATGACCTTGCCCAGATGCCTGAACTTGTACGCGAAGGCGAGGTTGCGCGCAGTCTCGTCGGTGAGCATCGCGAACGGGCTTTCGCCATTGGGCAGGTCGAGGCGCGCCAGGTCGTCGCCGAACAGCGCGCGCAGCACGACATCGAGCGTGACGTCGCTCATGTCCTGCGTCACGTTGATCGTCGCGCCGGTGCGTGCGGCGTCGCGCCAGCGTTGCGCGAGTCGCGCGTTGGCCGCGTGGATATGCGGCATCCACGTGCTGATGATCCGGCGATGGAACACGGGCTGCACCATCTTCCGCTGCATGCGCCAGTGGTCGCCTTCGCTCGTCATGAGGCCGTTGCCGAGCAGGATGGCGACGCGCTCGATGCCGATGCCCTTGGTGAAGTTGGCATGGTGGTCGACCAGCACGTGGCGCACGTGGTCCGGGTTCGACAGGACCCAGATGTCCTTCTGCAGCGTCGGCGAACGTACCCGAAATGCATCGCCGCACTGCTCGAACATGCGCACGAGCGTGGACAGCGCGTCCGACTCGAACGTGATGTCGAGGGCCTCGGGGGCCAGCGGCGGCTCAGAAACCGGTTGGACTTGCGCGTTCATCTCACTGTTCGAAGAGGCATTTCGAGTGTTGGCGACACCGCCAGCCACGATCATTTCACGTTGTGCGTTGCGGTAGTTGCGAGCAGCAGTTGCAATGTCCCCAAAAGGTCATTATAATTTCACCTCTCTGCTGCTTCGAAACCCCCAAAAAGCAAGCGCAAGACAACGGGGACTGCATTTTCTACGGAAAGGTGCGGTGAAGCTAAGCGGAACGCTCTTTAAAAACATGCAACCGATAGGTGTGGGTACTCGTGGTCTGGGGCCCTGTGGCGGGTTGTTCTTCGGGTAACCGGGGGATGGCGAAGCGGCAGGGGAGATCCAAGACAAACGAAGTGCTCGCACAACGCAGTGAGGCTTGTCTTCAGTGATGGAGGCAGGCTGAACGTCTTGTCGTTCCTCGGAAGCGGGGGGCGATAGGGCCAACGTTGAGATGAGTTAACTTGCAGAGATC